>DASZBJ010000058.1 GCA_035944115.1 Candidatus Babeliales bacterium | reverse complement strand
TTAATAGAATGTTGCTTCGGAAAAATGAAACATTTTAGACGGGTTTTTTCACGTTTTGATAAATCAAAGCGCAATTTCCTGTCTTTTCTTGCATTTGTGGGAGCATGTTTATGGTTACGATAAAAACTCAACAGAACCTAGCATAAGCATATCTCTTCTATTAATCTGTAGCACGAATCTACTATTTGCCGCTCGCTCCGGCAGTTCGAGACGAAATCGTTTACAACTAGAGATAGCCAATAGAAAAGATCTTGCTAACAACCTTAATGCACCACAAGCCTCATTGCTTTATAGAAAACACAGGATTGATCCTGTCAGAGAGCCTATTTCTGTTAGTGCCATAGCCACCTTTATTAACTGCTCAATACATAGGAAATGGTTAAAGCTGCCGGTTGTTCTAAAAACAATGAATCGCTCAGAAAAAATAATGGCATTCACTTTAATAGACGAGACCGACCAACGCAATATTCTCTTTAATGCGGTAGCATATAATGCTCCAACCACAACTCTTAACTATTTGTTGCACGCATACATAGAGCATAATTTTAATGTTCAGAGAATGAAATTAAATAAGCTTACACTATTAGAAACAGCTAAAATATTTTCCGATCAAAGAACTATCCAAGATATTGAGAATTACTTTCTTGCTATGGATCCTACGTCTGAAGACGCTGTCTTTGAACCCTTCGAAAACGGAAACCATGCCCCAACAAAAGCTGATATGAAATTCATGCAAAGTTTATTAGGCGAATCAAAAGAAGAATAAAAAACGAAGAAAAAAAACCTTATGACCGTGGATGTGATTTATCATATGATTCTCGCAAATGACTTACCTCAACATGCGTATACACCTCTACGGTCATAATATTTTCATGTCCCAAAATCAATTGCAGAGACCGCAAATCAACACCGTTTTTTAGCATATGGGTTGCAAGTGAATGGCGCAGCTGATGTGGAGAAATTCGCTTTTTAATAGCAGTTTTTTCCCATATCGTATTTAATATTACCCAACAGGCTTGCCGAGTAATCGGTTTTATTTTCCCCGAATAACTGGTCGGAAACAGATACTCTTCACCAGAGCAACCTCCTTTTCTATCTATAAACTCACGATGCACCGTTTGCAAATACTCTCGCAAAATACTCATCATCTCAAGTGGAACAGGAATCATTCGCTCCTTATCTCCTTTACCATGTACTTTCAAAAACCCTGTATCAAAATGAATACTTGATACATATAATGCAGTGAGCTCGCTGATTCTCATGCCAGAAATATAGAGTAAATATACAATGACCTTGTTACGGATACCAAGCGGCGAATTATCTGCTTCTGCAGCAGCCAAAAAAGCTTCTACCTCTTGCTCAGAGAGATATTGTGGTAGCGCTTTTTTTATTTTGGGTGTTATTAAATGCTCACCACAATTTTGAATATTAAACCGCTCATGTGCGTAAGAAAAGAAAAGCTTAAGCGTTGCAACTTTACGAGCCAAGCTTCGCGCCGTTAAATCTTCTACTGCGCGCAAAGTACGTAAGAAATGCTTTACATGCTTTGCCCGAATCACCTCTAATGCAATACTATTTTTTTGCAAAAAAAGCTCAAACTGCGCTAGATCCCGTTTATACGCAAGATAGGTATTATGGGCAAGTCGCCGTTCAGTAAGCATATATGCGTGAAAGTGTACAAAAATAGACATACATAGTCCTTAGCCATGCTAAAAATAAGATACTGCTTAGACAATCATATAATCGCATGAAAATGCTATGATCTACGTATTACTCTATTAATATGCTTTCGCAACAAGAACATCGCCGACACTTGCGCGGTCACAAGCAAAACAAACCGTAGCAGTATGCTCTTCAATCCGACAACGCGTTGTTGCTTGATACTGCTTTAACTGTCCTTCACATGCTGCAGCGCCACAAAATCCTACCTGATATATTCCCTGATTCTTTTGTAATTGAGGACCAAAATCAGTTAACTTCTCCGCTGTATGCCACATACTCTTCATACGCGCATATGCACGATCAAACATAGTTTTTTGTAATTCGACGCACAATGCCTGAACTACACTACCAATCTGATCAAACGGAATAGTACGTTTTTGAGAATCTAAACGATCAGTCACGATTGCCACTTGCGCCTCAATATCGCGAGGTCCAATTTCAATACGAACAGGAACTCCTTTGAGCTCCCATTTATAAAATTTACTGCCCGGGCTCTTTGAGTCATCATGATCAATTTCTACACGCATACCAGGCAGACTATTTTTTATTGCATATGCCGCGTCTAAAATTACTGCGTTATCGGTACCTTTTTTAAATATCGGTATAATAACCACTTGAATCGGTGCAATCATAGGAGGCAACACTAAACCTTTTGCATCACCATGCACCATAACCACCGCACCGATTAAACGGGTTGTTGAACCCCAACTGGTCAAATATGGATATGCCTGTTTTCCTTCTCGATCTTGATACTGCATATTAAATGCTTTAGCAAAGCTTTGCGATATAATATGTGATGTACCCATTTGTAAAGCTTTACCATCATGCATAAGCGCTTCGTAGGTAAAGGTAATATCGGCACCAGGAAATTTTTCTGTCTCTGATTTACGGCCTGGAATAACCGGTACCGCTAAATAATCATGCGCTAAACTCACATACTCATTAAGCATTAACTGTGCTTCTTGCAATGCCTCATCATATGTTTCATGCGCCGTATGACCTTCTTGCCAAAAAAATTCTGTTGTACGTAAAAATGGACGAGTACGCATTTCCCAACGCACCACATTAGACCATTGATTAATTTTTAACGGCAAATCACGCCATGATTGAATCCAACGGGCAAACATATAATGAATAATGGTTTCAGAGGTAGGACGAACAACCAATGGCTCATCAAGCTCTGAGCCGCCTGCATGAGTAACCACCGCAAGCTCAGGAGCAAATCCTTCTACATGCTGCGCTTCCCGCTTTAAAAATGATTCCGGTATTAATAACGGAAATGATGCATTTTGATGCCCCGTTTCTTTAATCCGCTGATCAAGACGCGCTACAATTCGTTCCCACATTGCATATCCATAGGGACGAATTACAATACAACCACGAACGGGAGATTGATCTGCTAGTTCTGATTGATATACAACATCTAAATACCACTGGGAAAAATCATTATTAATATCAGCAAGCTTATTCATCCGTATTTACACCTTCTAAAACATGAGCATTTTAAAGCCGTTATCGAGTGATTAATCGTAACGTACCGAAGAAAAAAAGTACAGATAAGATATCTATGACCTACTCATAACCCAGCATTAAAATGGCTCTGTTCTGGTGAAATTTGGTTCACCAGGGTTTTTTCTTTAACAAATGCCCCTGTTGTTCCGCGAGTCGATTTCTCTTATACTGTACCTATAGAGTTTCAATAACTTTGGAGAGATCATAATGCAGCCTTTTAAACCGTTTATTCCTATGCTCCTGCTCGTCCTTGTTGTGACAAGTGCCACCTTATACACTGCACATTGCTATCCAACCTACTTTAAAAAACGTTGGCAAAAGGCCACTGCGGGCGTACTTGCCGTAGCTCTTTTATATGGAGGCTATCGTCATACTATGCAGCAAACAACAGAGACTACTCTTTGGTATGACCATGAGGCAACAACTGTTGATCAGAACCATACGGTTTTGTTTCTTCATGGGCTGATAGATGATTACACGCAATCCAATGAATATTGTAAAGAAACCAAGGGTCTCAACACCCGCCGCAACAAAAGCGGGAATTACCTCCATGATCTTTCGACCACTCATGTACGGAGCGTACAATTTGATTATGGCAGTTCCAATATTCCACAAAAATTTCTCTATGCATCACGTTCAACACTTGCACAAGGCAAGGAGATTGAACTCGTTAATGATGCATATAAGGATATAGATAAAAACCATTCTGTACTTCTGGATGGTACTTCCAATGGCGCTTCTGTTGGAATTGGTTTTGTAGCAAAATATAATCCTCGTCTTGTTGGCATGATTTTGCAATCTCCTTATGATTCAGTAAAAGGAGTCATCCAAGAAAATATTAACAATGAAAACGGAAAAGAATACGCATATGCCGGAGTTCAAAAATTATTTCCAGGCCATGATCCTAAACTAGAATCACCTATCGAGCAGATTAAATATATTCACAATAAAGATCTGCCTATTTTATTAGTATGCTCAAAAGAAGATAGGGTGGTTCCTTATAAAAGCACTGCGCGTTTATACAAAGAATTTAAAACTCGAGGATTTAATAATGTATACATACTGTTAACACAATCTGGAAAGCATGCACAAATTTTATGGGGACCAGACGGAAAAAAACATCAGAATGTAGTACATGCATTTAAAAAGAAACATCATATACTCGATTATAATGATCCCTATGCCAACGCCGGATTACCACTTCTTGAAAATTGCCAGCCCTCCTTGGACGAAATTAACAAAATTTTGGGTTGATTTTTTACCAAAAAATAAAAATTATATAAAAAAATTTTTAAAAAGTTTATTTCAATTTTTGGATAATTTTTTGCATTCCTTTCAAAGAGCTATATCGCACCAATCAGCCGTATTTATCAGCATTTTTGAGACAATGGCAATGTCGCCACAAGGAACAAAACTCATCAACTCAATCCCTGGCTTTTGAACAATTTGAATAATTGTTATTGTCAAAGTCTTGCTTTTTCACACTCTATTTCTTTATCTTAAAATTAAGAACTTGAAGATATATAAAAAAACAGAGGTTTAAAAAAAAGGAGATTATATTATAAATTTGAGTTCATTAAGAAGAGTATTATATATTATTTAGGGTTTTAGAGACTATAATATAAGGGGAGAATCTAATGGAAGAAACGAAGAAAAAAACAGTTAAAAAGAGAACTGTTAAGCGTAAAGCTACTAAACGTAAAGCTACACCTGCTGTAGCCGCAGCAGCCGCTGAAGTAACAAAAGCAGCTCCAAAAAAGGCCGCTCCTAAGCGCAAAGCAGCTAAGAAAGCGACTCCTAAACGTAAGACAGCAGCTAAAAAAGCAGCTCCGAAACGTAAGACCGCTAAGAAAGCAACAGCTAAACGCGTAGTTAAAAAAGCAGCTCCTAAGCGCAAAACAGCTAAAAAAGCGACTGCTAAGCGTAGAGTAGTAAAACGTAAAGCAGCTCCTAAACGTAAGACAGCTAAACGTGTAGCTAAAAAAGCTTCTTCAAAAAGAAGAACGGTTAAAAAAGCGTCAGCTAAACGCCGAGTAGTAAAACGTAAAGCAGCTCCAAAACGCCGGGTAGCTAAAAAAGCATCTGCTCGTAAAGCAGTTGTAAAAACAGCAGCTCCTAAACGTACGCCAAAACGTCGTATGTCTAAACGTCGCGTTAGAAAAACTGCTTAATTCTAAGCAGATCAATAGACTAAGTATAATAAGGCAGAGTTATTAACTCTGCCTTATTCCCTTTCTAATTCCAATAATTCTTGCTGGTAAAACAGCGTAAGACCGACAATAACGCTTATCAATGAGATAATAAAGCTGGATGAAATGACCTCTCCTAGAAACAGCCATCCATAAAAAGCGGCAAACAACGGACAGGTAAACCCTGCAAATGATAATAAGGTCATTGAATATTGCATGAGCAAATATCCATATAAATTATAAAAGACGACGTTTGCGATCAATATCAAGAGTATGGTGTATATACCAACAATAATTGCCCCATCTACTGTCCCATGAAACAATGATTCCAATGGCCCTTGTGTATCGGTAACATCACGATACAATACCGGCATACCTTCATACAACAACGAAGTACATAAAGCGGCAATTCCACCCAACAACATGCTACAGCCATTGGCCATTACCGGAGAATAACCACCAATATCAATTGCTTCCTTTAATAATATCCAGCCATAAACCGATGAAACAACCGACAGTAGCAATAACAATTCTGCTGATGATATACACAAAAACGATGTACCTTCTGACATTGCGCAAGAAGCCAAAACGGGAATAAACCCTATAAATCCTATAATCAATCCAATTATTTGTCGTAACCTTAATTGTTCTCGAAAGATCAGATAAGAGAATAGCGCCGTTATAAATGGAGAAAAACTATATAATAAACACGCTTTTGCAGAAAGCATGGTTCTGAGTGCAAGAAACTCAAAAATGAATGCGCAATAGATATGAAATGTTGCCAGCTTTAAAAACGCCCAGAGATCTTGCTTACGAAACCTCCAGTGACTTCGATCGAATAAGTAGGCATATCCCAGCAATAGACCCCCGGATAAGATCATACGCACCGCTATAAAAAAAATTGGCTGAATATACTGTAATACCGCTTTACCAATCGTAAAAGTACTAGCAAGCAACATGTATAAAATAAGAATCAAAATCATATGTTTTAAATCATTTATTGAGAATCAGGAATTTGCATCTCATCTGTATCATCTACACGGACCCGAGAAATCGCCAAAGCCTTACCCGTTTGCACATCAAACTCAATCCATGCACCAGTCATAAAATAAGGAGGCTCTGTTTCTACCATATATCGCGTTGGCATTTGCGAAATCAATTGTTTAATAATCGGATCTTTTTTCATACCAATCATAGAATTTAACGATCCCGCCATTCCCAAATCAGTTATGTATGCTGTGCCACCGGGTAAAATCCGCTCATCTGCCGTTTGGACATGCGTATGAGTACCGACCATACCAGTAACTTTTCCATCCAAGAAAAAACCCATAGCCATCTTTTCAGAAGTAGTCTCAGCATGAAAATCAACAAAGATAATATTAGTTTTATCTTTTAAATAGATCAAAATAGATTCAACGGTACGAAACGGGCAGGCAAGCAACTCGCGCATAAACACTCGACCTTGAATGTTGATCACTCCAATTAATACCCCATCACAGTTGAATGTGGTAACCCCCACACCCGGTGTTTCACGGGGGAAGTTCGCTGGCCGTAGCAAATCGGTATTTGCTTGCAAATAAGGATAGATCTCTGATTTTTGCCAGATATGATTACCCGTGGTAATGACATTCACGCCATTCGTTTTGAAAAATTCAACCACTTGAGGGGTAATGCCCTTACCGCTTCCAGCACTATTTTCTCCATTAACAACAAGAGCATCAATCTGATGCTCTTGTCTTAATTGCTGTATATGCTTCTCAAAAACCATACGACCGGTTTCACCGACCACATCTCCCAAAAATAAGATGCGCATACGTTTCATGTAATTATAACCTTATTTTGCATACTCAATGGTTCGTTGTTCTCTAATTACATTCACTTTTATTTGCCCAGGGAATGTCATCTCTTTTTCAATCTTACGTGCTATATCTGCAGCAAGTGTCGCCGATTGTACATCGTCAAGCTTATGTTCTTCAACGATAATACGTACTTCACGACCTGCTTGTAATGCATATGCCTTTTTAATACCTTCAAATGAAACCGCGATCTCTTCAAGTTTTTCAAGTCGTTTAATAAACGTTGATAACGTTTCTCGACGAGCACCAGGACGAGATGCTGAAATAGTATCGGCTATTACTACAATTGGGGCATAAATAGAGGCAAACGCAACTTCTTCATGATGGGCAGCAATCGCATTAACAATAATGGCATCTTCGCCACATCGTTTTGCAATATCACTACCAATAATCGCATGCGGACCTTCTACCTCAGCGGTAACCGCTTTACCAATATCATGGAGCAATCCAGACCGAAACGCTATTGTGCCATCAAGGCCCAATTCTTCTGCAATCATGCGAGAAAACACACCAACTTCTTTGCTATGCATCAACACATTCTGAGAAAAACTGGTACGAAAATGTAATTTACCAAGTAAAGTAACGATTTCTGAATGTACACCTTGCAGGTTAAACTCTAAAATCGTTTCTCGACCATATTCTTCAATAATCTCATCAAGCTCTTTTTCAATATGCTCGACCGTTTCTTCAATGCGAGTAGGGTTAATACGGCCATCTGCAATCAAACGTTCTAACGACCGACGAGCTACTTCTCGACGAACTGGGTTAAAACCAGAAATAGTTATGAGCTCAGGGGTGTCACCAATAACAAACTCCATTCCAGTCGCCATCTCAAGCGCCTTAATATTACGCCCTTCTTTCCCAATAATACGACCTTTCATCTCATCATTAGGAAGATGTACTGCACTCGATGAATGGGGAGCAACCTGATCAGCTGTATACCGCTGCATTGCAGTAACAATAATCTCTACTGCTTTGTCTTTTGCTGTGTGCCGCGCTTCTTCTTCAGTCCGTTGAATTAATTTTTGATTTGCTAATCGAACCTCTGCCTGCAATGTATCAAATAATGCAACCCGAGCCTCATCCTGCGTCATATTACTGATGCGCTCAAGTTTAATAATCAATTCATCATATAAGGTTTTTAACTTTGCAGAGTTAGCGCGCAACGTATCTTCTGTGCGTGATATTGCACGCTCTTTTTGTTGCAAATCCCATCGCAACTCATCAATATTTTGTTCTTTTTTTTCAATAGCTTCATATTTACTATTTAACTTACTCTGTAACCGTTCAAGCTCAAGGCGATCCTTTTTCATCTCCAGCTCAAATTCGTTCCTTTTTTTATAAATCTCATCTTTAATCTTAAGCGCAGACTCTCGCCTTTCTGCATCGATTTCACGCTTTACATTTTTCCATCGATCATCAGCTTTGTTTAATAAATCATTGGCAGCTGCTATCTTTTTGCGCGCATACAAAAACAATGCTACGCATACGGCGCTAGCGACGGCTCCCACCATAATCAGTATCTGAAACCCTATCATTATATTCCTTAATTTCAATAACGTAATATATACAGTATATTACCTCTTTTTATATTATAAAACACAAAAAAAATGAACGGCATCGATACAATTAACGAATAAAACGGCAGGATGGAGGATTCAGACGAAAAAAGGAAGTCCTTAGAAATTAATCTAAGGACTTAATGTACAATGTCTCTTTTTGCCCACTCTTGGCAAACGCAAGCCGAAGTTCATGATCTATCTTTGCAGAGATAAGATCCTGTTTTGCTACGTTGTTTGCTATATCTTCTTCTAGTTTTAACACCTTACTAGCTATGCGCAAAGCCGCCAGTACAGCAATCTTTCTCTCATCCGTCACAACCGCATGCGATGCAATTTCTTGCATAATAGCATCAACGTGCCGCGCAGATTGAACAATATGATCTTCAGATTCCGTTGTAACTAACGAGTACTCATGTCCAAAAATGAGTACTTTACAACCTTGAGCTTTCTTCTCTATCATTGCTGTTTTTCATTATTTACTAGTAAATCGATGCTGTATATTAAATTATCAACTACTGTTCTTGTTAACTCTAACTGTTCTACGTTCTTATCTTCTTTCATCAAAGAAGATTCCAAAACTTCTACTTTTGCCATCAATTGCAGATTTTCGTCAATAAGTTTACTGTTTTCTTTTTTTAATTCCCGTATCGAGTCGATTAAAAAAGTAACTTTTTCTTCAAGCATACGCAAACTATCCATATACTCCCCCTCTTGTATTTAAAGACTATCTATTTCAACACCGCAGATAGTCTATTAAGGGGAATTAAGCCATGTCAAGAAAATAGCAACTTACTTGATTATTTATCTAACAGCGGTTACTACTGCACTAAATGCAGGCGCATCAAAAACAGAAAGCTGACTTAACATCTTGCGATTCAATTTAACATTAGCAGTATTCAATTTATGAATAAACTTGCTATATGAAAGACCTTCTTGTTTTACCGCTGCGCTAATACGAGCAATAAATAGAGCACGCATATCTCTTTTGAGCAATTTACGCCCTTTAAAAGCATATGCCATCGCACGCATCAATGTTTCATGTGCACGCTTAAAAATATTTTTACGTTGTCCCCAAAAACCTTTTGTTTTTTTTAAAAGACGTTTGTGACGTTTTTTTGTCGCTATACCGCGTTTAACTCTTGTCATTGTTCAACCTCAAATAACTAAAATAACCACTTTAATAAGGCATTAACTTAAGTATTCTACCCAAGTCTGATGGATCAATATATGCTGTTTTGCGCAATTGTCGCTTTGTTTTACGCGATTTTTTTGTAAGAAGGTGTCTTCTAAATGCGCTTGCACACTTAATCGCTTTCTTGTTTCCAACTTTTTTAAATCGCTTTTTTACAGCTGATTTAGATCTCATTTTCGGCATAATAATCCATCACTTAATACAATTTATTTAGAACTCTTTAAATAATAAATACGCGACCAAATATGCCCAAGTGTAGCATCTTTTTCTTGAATAACCTGCTTTAACATACCATGCTCTTCAAGAGTCGCATTCACTTTATCAAACAACTCTTTACCCCGTTCTTCACGAGTCACATTTTCGCGCCCACGGAAAAAAAGCGTTATTTTAACCCGCTTTCCTTCTTTCAGGAACTCAATGCATTGCTTCATTTTTGTCTGATAATCATGCTCTCCAATTTTTGGTCGCAACTTAATTTCTTTAACTTGAATAACCGATTGATGTTTCTTGGCTTCCGTTTGTTTCTTTTTCTTTTCATACAACGATTTACCAAAATCCATCACTTTTGCGACAGGAACCCCATCTTTTCCCTGTTCTGCAATGACCACCAAGTCAAGACCTGCATCTTGAGCAATTTGTAACGCCTGAGCTTTGGAAACAATCCCTATATTCTCACCATCATGCGTAATAAGTTGCACCTTAAGCGCACGAATGCGTTCATTTACCGGCTGTAAAGCCTCTTTGTTATTACCCTTCAATGTTACAATAATCCTTTGTTAAGCAATAAAATTTGCATAATACATTAATCTTCTGTTTCTGTCTCTTCTTGAACCGTAGTAATTATTTCGTTGGCCAATAGTTTTTCTCGTACTAAACCCATCACCTCTTCCGTGACCGATTTATTATCTTTAAAGAACCGAAGCGCTTGATCACGACCTTGGGCGATATGCTCACCTTTGAATGAGAACCACGCACCTGCTTTAATTACAACAGAAAAATGTAATGCCGCATCGAGCAGATCAAGCTCCATGCTGATCCCTTCATTAAAGAGCAAATCAAGTTCAACTTTTTTAAATGGAGGGGCAACCTTATTTTTAACAACTTTTACTGCAACACGATTACCAAAATGCACTTCATTTTTCTTTAAACTTGCTATTCGGCGTACATCTAATCGCACCGATGCATAGAATTTAAGCGCATTTCCACCAGTTGTAGTCTCTTTTTTTGAAAATGGTAAACCACCAATAGTTTGACGTATTTGATTGATAAAGATCAAAACTGTTTTAGATTTGTGAACTACTGGCGTTAATTTTCGTAATGCCTGAGACATAAGACGAGCTTGCAATCCAACATGGGTGTCGCCCATGTCACCTTCCAACTCTGCCTTAGGGACAAGAGCTGCAACGGAATCAATTACAATAACATCTACCGCACCAGAACGGATAAGCATTTCAGCAATATCCAAAGCTTGCTCACCATAATCAGGTTGAGAGATAATAAGATCATCTATCTTAACCCCTAATTTGGTTGCGTATGATGGATCCATAGCGTGTTCTGCATCAATATATGCGCAGATTCCGCCTTTTTTTTGTGACTGAGCGATAACGTGCAGAGCAAGGGTCGACTTACCTGAAGATTCAGGACCAAAGATTTCTATGATCCGCCCTAATGGTAGTCCGCCAACGCCAATTGCCTGGTCAATGAGTATAGAGCCTGTAGAAATGGCCTCTATGCCACCCTGCAGCGTTTGCCCCAACATCATGACCGCACCATTACCATACTGCTTATCTATCTGCGAGAAGGTAACCTCTAGCGCTTTACGTTTAAATGCCTGTTGCGTATCAGTCGATTCAGTAGTCGCAAAAGCTATCTGTGTTGATTTTTTTTGTGCCATTATTTTTCATTTATGATCGATTAACCAATGATTCGTTTGAATTTATTGTAGCATTTCTATGTAAAGAAGCAACAAAACCGTTGCGTCTGTAGCCAGGTTGATAGCTGTTTCGCTCTTTCTCAAGGTCTTTTTCAAGCTTATCTGCTTGAGCCAACCAATCTTGCTCATCAATAGGGCTCAGCTCATCCAACCGGGTGAAATAGCTATTTTTTTTACCAGTTTGCACCTGCACCATACCAGCCTTTTCAATTTGAAACAACTTCTCAAGCGATAACCCATCAGCCTTGAATGACTCTAACGCGTTCTTGTCATCAGACTTTAAGAAATCTGTAACCATATACGCTGTGCCAAATGCGCTATTTGAAAGTTCTTTGAGCGATTTTTTGCTTACTGCATCGCGCATATCAGCCACTGCTTTTGATATCGCTTGGCTTGCCTTTTGCGCATACCAATCTTTGGTAACTTCTTCTTTGATCGATTCTAACGTTGCAATATGCTTTGGTTTGATACCCGTTAATTGCACGAGCATTCCAACGTTTTTGTCGATATAGACACCATACTGATCATTCTGTAGCTCAAATAACTCATTAGCAACACGCGATGCACCTTTTTCTAAATCTGCATAACGCTCTTGTTGGCCCTTCTTCTCTTTTATTAATGTTGCTATGCCATCGACAGCATTCTCTTTTTTCAAAATACGCTCAACATCTTTAACAAATGTTTGAGCAAACTTTTGTTTAATAAGCTCCGCCTCAATCTCAGGAGTAACCGCTGCTAATGTTTTATACACAACGGGCTCTCTGCTTACCCGCTGTATAATTTCTAAACCATTCTTAGTAGTAATAACTTCAGAGATGTCCCCATCTTTTTTGAGTAAAAACGCCGTACGCTCCAATGTTGCATCTTGTTCCCCTCGGGCAAATGTAGGCAACAATCCACCTTTTGATGCAGTTTTTTCATCTTGTGAATGCTCTTTTGCCTTATTTGCGAACAACTCTGGTTGTTTTACCAACTCTGCATGCACCGCTTTTGCTTTTTCTAAAGCAGCTGCTTGTTGCGCATCGTCTTTTGCCGAAAATACCATGGTACGCACCTGCATACGGGCTGGCGTTTCAACAAACTTTTTCGTTTTATTCTCATTATAATAATCCGCAACTTCTGTTTGCGATACCGTAATGCCGTATGAGCGCGCATCAAACTTCCACGCAGTACCAGTTCGTTTTTCTGCTATCGCATACTTCTTCATTTTAGTTGTTTGAATTTGGAAGAATTCCTGCAACTGCTCATCAGTTACCGGCGTTTCCTGAGCTTTTTTCAAAAAACGATCGAAGTCAAATGTCACTATCGAAAACTTTTTACGCAGGTTTTTTATAATATATTGCTCGCGCAACTCAAACTGTGGTGTATATGCCGCACCCTCTATCAAGCCCAGTAATAATCTGCGTTTAAATGCCTCTTTTAATAAAAGATCAAACTCAGTACCTGGCATATTACGTTCGCGCAAAGCAATTTGTAATTGCCGCTCATTAATGCCACGGGCCTGATCAAATGCGCCATGGGGAATTATATCAGACAGCTCTTGTTGTACAAATTCAAAATCCTGCAATTTGTCTGCAACGTACTGATCATCTATGTATAAATCTAATGCGTTTGCTTGCTGACGCAATAACTCATTATTAATAACCATATCTAATGCAAGCGCTTTCGGATCTTTATCTAATCCAAGTTGCTGCAAAAACATTTTTGCATAGTTGCCATAATGTTGATAAAACAAATTAATATACTCTTGCTGCCCCATGGCAACATACATAAATTCATTATTGCTAACCTCTTGGCCATTTACCTGCACAATCCAACCATTTCCACCGCCACCTCCAAGACGCAACAATCCAGGTAACGTAAATATACCACTCATTACTACCACAATAGTAATTGCAATTCCTTTAAACAGTTTTGTTTTGAAAAACTGATCGCGAATACTAGTAATCATGTAACAATCCTTTCTTATCTATTTTGACTTATTTATCACGCATACACTTGAATCGAAACACCTTTTAAATGTTCCTTTTTTTCCAATTTTTTAACTAAATCTAATAACAATGTATGGTCTACAAATGGTTCAGTCACCACTTGGTACCAAACAATTTTCTTACCCTTAGCTGTCTTGCTTGTTTTTGCCTTTACAATAGTAGTAATATTTTCTTTTGCAAGTCTATTTACAAACGCCATAGCTGATTTTTCTGTACCAAACCCTACTAACTCCGCGTAATACTGTACCATATTTTCTTTAGTTTCACACGGCGCTATCATACTTTTTTCTGCATCAGACGACAACGCACTAGCCACCAACTGTTCATGAGTAGCTAGCGCTGCATCAGCAGTATCACTTTCTACTCCTTCAGTCAATTCTACTTTTTCAAGCAACTCCAGAACATCATCTCCCTCATCTGCACTTGGTCCCTTTTCATCATATCGAGAATACAGTGACGCTGATATCATATCAGCCAAAGAGTCTCTTTCCACTTTATTAGAAAAATCTTCGACCTCTTTTTGTTTACCTAAAAAATAGCCGGTAATAAAAACGAAAAAAAACAAAACTACCAAAACAGCCATACCCCAACTTGCTTGGCGATAGGTCAAAGTAATTGTTCCTTGTTGTACACCTTCTTCATTATTTTTATTTTCATCAACCATCTTCATATACATTCCTTAATGCCTAGAATTTTTTATTACACTTTTAAGAATGTAACACCCTACGTCTCAGCAGTGTAATATATAAATTAATGTTTAACAAAGTTAAGTTGACCGATTCGATATGCGCTGCCACCTGATGCTCTTGATTTTCTGTTTTTACCATATCAAATTGCCGTTGTAACATATTCCAAAACGTGTGTTGTCGTTTTGCATATTGTCTCGATCGACTTTGCATTCGAACAATCGCCTGACGCAATCGCTCTTCAGTCTCATCTCCAGAGAAATAGTCAAGAAGCTCATTGTACCCAATCAACTTTTTCTGCAACAAAAATTGCTCCCACGCCGTTCCACGTAATGAGCGTACCTCATCCAAGAACCCTTGCTCCATCATACCAATTACCCGGTTATCAATACGAGTATACAGTTCCGATCGATCACGCGTTAAAAAGAGCAGAGTAAAATCAGCTGGTGGTTGGTATGGAGTTCGGTATTCAGATGGTTTTATATTGCTTGTTTTCCAAATAGTAAGTGCGCGTTCAATCCTATACCTATCATGTTTTTCAATCGTTTCGGCTCGCACCGGATCTATCATAAAAAGCTCTTGCCATAGCTCTTGTAATGACTTATTTTCAAACCACTCTGGTACAACTTCACGCATGGTCGCACCCGAAGGGGCATGTGGCGGAAAGAAAATAGATTTTAAATAAAACCCGGATCCACCGACAATAATTGGCACTTTTCCCGCTTGCCAGATTGTGTGCATTAGTTCTAAAAGCCGCTTGCGATACATCATTACTGTATAATCAGTTGGGCTATCAAGAATATCAAACATATGATAGGGTACGGATGCATGTTTCCAATCTGGCTTTGCCGTCCCAATGGTAAGTGGCGTATAAAACTGTCCAACATCCATATTAATAATTTCTGATGGAATCTGTTGCGCTAATAAGTCAGCGAAATCAGTTTTCCCAACACCGGTCTGTCCAAAAATAATAATTATCTGTTTTTTCATGCTAACCATAGTAACAAAAAATAGCCCGTTTAAAAACAGGCTATTTATACACACACTCTAAAAAATGGTTATTGCAAAGCAAATTCAGATTCAGTACTACTTTTTATTGATACACGCGCGGTCTTAAATCCCTTAAACAATAGGCGCAACCGCTCTATCGCCTTATCCTCAGTTACACTAGTAACGATTGATATCTCTTCCGCCAATAACATCTCTGCTTGCAACAATAAAGACTTTTCACCGAATGAAAGCTCTTTATGCGTCGATAGAACCTGCAAATCTCGATATATTTCGCAGATATCATGTAAGTTTCCTGTACGGATTTTACATTGATACTCTTTATTGCGCTTATTCCAGTTTCCAGCAGTTATCTCGTGATAGTCGGCTGACTGCGACAACATCTCAAGAATCTCACTGATATTTTGGCTAGAACTTAATGGACGAAGCCCAACGGTTTCAAATGAATTCATCGGTACCAAAACCGTCATTTCATTATTCAGAAATTTTAATTCGTAAAAGCGGATAATATTTCCACTTACTCGCTTATCAATTATTCGATTGATGCACGCGACCCCATGACCTGGGTATACAACATTTTCATTAAGAGCAAACATAATCTATGCCCCTTCTGGTAAGAAAAAATCTCAACCAAAAAAGCAATTGCTTGCTTCTATCACATTACCACAACCAGACAGATTCCGCAATTACAATCTCTGCTACACCAGACGCACTACTGACCCGATTGATGATGCATGCTTTACCAAAATCAGCATAAACTTATTAAACATAATCGGCACCGACCACCAATATTGTGCAAACCAATCAAACCAACTTAACGATTGATTATCTAGTTCATATTCTCTCGAAAAAACATCAAATTGATCTACCACTTCATCCAATAGATCCATAAGATCGGCTAAAGGGGTAAGGGCATCTTGATATGCATGCAAAATCTGTTCTAAGGTTAGCTCTTTTCTTGTGACTCTTGCTGTTTTAAAAAATGGCACCTTAATACCATTTTTACCCTGAATTTCTAAATGCCCAAAAACGCAGATAACCAAACAGATAAAGTCCTGCAATAACAATTCATCTTCAATATGGTTATATGAAGCCAAGCACTTCCACAGTTTAAACAATGATTTTAAATTATTTGTTTCCTCTATCTGCGCCGCACACTCTTTTATCAACGGATGTTTGAAAGCATTACATACATCATTAAATGGTTGTATGGTATATGAGTATCGCGATAAAATAAATATAGAACGAAGAACCCGCTGTATATAATAAAAGCGAATATTATTATTTATCGCTAAGTTAGGAATAATAGCCGATGATTCAAAAACCTCTATAACCGCGCTCAAGCCACCTTGTATATCCTGCGCTTGCACCTCATCATAATATAGATCAGCAGTTATATGGTGCTGCACCAACAAATGTGACAGCTCGTGTTGATATTGGGTAGCCATTTTTTTATATTCATACAATGTTGCTACCCCATTAGATATAATAGCATTTGCATAACTTTTACCTTGATAATATTGCTGCAAACAGTTTTCCACCCGTAGCAGCAGTTGGTGCACAGCACCTCGATTGTTATTTTTCGTTAACAATTCCCTATATAGCATCATAAGTACCACTAATGCTTCCTGCGTAAAAAACTCTCGATTAATATATTTGTATGATAAAAAAGATTCCCACACCTTATAAAATGGCTCTATAGACTTTACCGAGCAAATTTTTTGTATACAGCATCTCACCATCGGATCACAAAAACTATCGATCTCATCAGCACTAATACAAAACCCATCAAAACTATTTTCTGATTTTAACTTTTTGTACGAAGCAAATAACGTCTGCACCGGGGCTGCAAGACGCCTAATCAGATACGCCCGCTGCTGTATCACCTCCATCATATCGCCCGCATTACTTTGTATCTCCTCGTGACCTGTCATCACGCAACATTGCATACCGATCATCATACTGAACACCACATACCATACATATGCCATACCATCTCCACGTCTGTATCTTTTTTGCATCTTCATATCGCATTTGATACAGTACCACGATCAGGGCACCTATTACCAGATTCCTACAATAACTTATTCTTGTTCTTCACAGCACTGACATTACATACACCCCTATAGCACACGACCCTGTAAAAAAATTTTTCTCCCGAAAAAATTCGTGTTCAAATTCGACCAACAGCAAATCTTTCAATCGCAACCCAATAGATTGCACCGCAAAAACATTTCCCTACACCAAACAGATCCTCGAACATATTTCTCCTTATACCCCTCCATCTACTCTATCTGCAATTCTCCCACGATCTATTTTCCACTCTTATGCCTACATGTTTAACCCATCTGGCGCTCCCACTTTGTTTTCCTCTGGTGCGTTCACCATATAATTACCATCTTCTTGCTTTAGACCACCCGGTGAAGCAAGACCAATGAGTGCGCTCGCCACTCCATCTCTACTCATACTTTGTGCATACTCAAGCGGCGTCAACTGCGCATAGTTTTTTATCCCGAACTGCAACTTCCCCCTAAACTCATTCAGTACCCCAGCGAACGGCAAGTCATTTCTTGCTACCGTCTGATGCAATATAGTGTCGCCATTATACCCGCGTGCATTTATATCCACCTCGTACTCATCAACCAGCAGTCTCAGCAGCATCCGCTTCACCTCCATATTCTGGACCTCTCGCAGATAATGTATTGGCATCTCCTGCATGTTATTTCTTTTTTCTGGATCCGCACCTTTCCGCAATAACGCTTCTACTATCCTATATACATGAGGATTATTACCATAATACAATGCGTAGTGTAATGCCACATTCCCTCCCTTATCTATGGTCATGTCTGTCCATATATGATCACTCGACACTACATTCACATCAGCATTATACCGCAAGAACAACTCCACCTTATCCAAATTCCCATCCCTTGCCGCCCCCATCAACGCCGTTACCCCAAATTGATTTTTTTTATTAACTAATCCCGGAGCATCTATCATTTTTTTCTCTAATTCTTTTATCGTCGCAGCAGGATTAAATAAAAATTCGTCCGACGCTCGTTCTTGCGCAGGCACCTCCGATGCAACCTGATTAGCAATAACCACCTCACGTCCCGTCGAAGATCCCGCATTTTCAGATGAGACTCCCAAATCATCCTCACTCAACAGGGAACCACCAAAAAACAATAGTCCGCAGACAATAATCTGCGCAACAGAAAACACCAACCTTTTATATATCATCTTATATACCATCGCCCTTACCCCCTCTACATACTATAGAAAACCAACGATAAACCTCATGAAAACAATATCACACTGAAACCATAAACATCAACACAATGTTGCAAAAAACTCTAATATGTAATTTACGCAAGAGATTATTACAGACAGTGCTATGAAAAAGGGGTGGCTTATTTTCATTTAATGCAAAACCATAAAATTAAAACAAAAATAAGGATTCTTATTGAAAAAAAAGAACAGGGGCCATTCTCCCTTAAAAAATGATACGGCAGCAATCACCACCCCCTGCTTTCCCGTTTAAGGAGAAATAATTATATGGTATGAATTGAAATCATAGGTGAGTTTCAACACCCCCAAAAGAACATTCTTCATATAAAAACTTTCAAGAACAAGAAGCAGAAAAACCAAGAGCGTACAATGGTTAGTAATCTCTGCAATAATACACAGTACGTACGATTGGTTCGTGTAGGTGTACGCGTGTGTTATAATATAAGGTATGCACGTATAACATACGCATAACAGTTCTATTGATGCAAGCTTGTCCGGCGAAGTTTTAGCGAAGACGGAACACCCACGCAGACACACCTATTATTTCTTCAGTTTTCTTTCGCACGGCTATGCGAGTTCCTCATAATGACATGATGACATGTGAAGAATACATACATAACCACTCACATCACATATCACACATATCACACAACGCATCACATAGTCATACGATATACATGCACATCTAAAAAATCCTTTTAAAATCCTTTTAAAAAATCCTTAAAATTATTACTCCCCTATTCATTATTCAGTTTAAAATCCTTTTAAAAAATCCTTAAAATTATTACTCCCCTATTCATTATTCAGTATTCATTATTCAGTATTCCTTTATTCCTTTTAATCTTTATTTCTTTTTAATCTTTATCTCTTTTTCCTTACAAACAACACACACGCACACATGTAGAGAGATAGATAGGGCCTCATATATGAAATAGTAAGTAATATATAAATCCTCATTATTTCTTTATTCTTTTCTTTATTCTTTTCTTTATTCTTTATTCTCATTCTTTATCCTCTATTCTTTATCTTTACTCCCTTTTTCTTTTCCTTTCCCCTCCTTGTTTCTTTTCCCTGCTCTTTATTCCTTGCTCTTTATTCCTTATTCCCTGTTCCCCATTTCCCAAATCTCCCGGATCGCCCCTTTTTAAACGGAGTCGAGGATTCCACCCCCCATAGTAATACCCCCGAAGATAAGGGTGGAAGCGGAGGACGGAGTGCCCGGGGGGTCTGGGGGGGGCGCGCGGTCAATAAGGGGGGAGGGGCTATATCAGGAGAAGTCGCAACATAGAGGCGACGCACTCAGAAATACTAATGGCCCGACGTTAAGAAAATGTTAGCACAGAAGACTAAGATAATATTAGCCCGGTGTTGACAAGGGAGGGCTCATAATATACAATAAACCCAAGTATAAAGACTAAATATGAATAATTAAGTAATTTAATAATAAATGAGGGCAAATTAATGGCTAGAAAAATAATCGGTATCGATCTTGGTACCACAAACTCAGTCGTTGCATTCATGGAAGCAGGGTCTGCAAAAATCATCCCTAACAAAGAAGGTGATAACACGACCCCGTCAATGGTAGCATTTGATAAAGAAGGCAAACGCCTAGTAGGAACCGTGGCGAAACGCCAGGCGGTGACAAACCCAGAAAACACTATCTTCTCTGCAAAGAGATTCATTGGTCAAAACTATGAATCAGTAGCACAGGAAGCACAATCACTCCCTTATAAAATAGCAAAAAAAGCCAATGGAGAAGTTGGTATCGTTGCACAAGGAAAAGAATACACAGCACAAGAAATCTCAGCAGCCATCCTCAGTAACTTAAAACAAGTGGCAGAAGAGTATCTAGGTGAAACAGTAACCGAAGCGGTTATCACGGTCCCTGCATACTTCAACGATGCACAACGACAAGCGACTAAAGATGCTGGACAAATCGCTGGATTGAACGTAAAACGCATCATAAACGAACCAACGGCCGCAGCCCTAGCATACGGAGCAGACAAAAAGAAAAATGGCATCATCGCCGTATTTGATTTCGGTGGCGGTACATTTGACATCTCAATACTAGAAGTAAGCGATGGCCTCGTAGAGGTTAAATCAACCAATGGAGATACCCATCTGGGTGGTGATGACGTTGACCACCAATTGATCAACTACCTCATCGAAGAGTTCAAAAAAACAAATGGCATAAATTTACAATCTGACAAGATCGCTTTGCAGCGCCTAAAAGAAGCCGCTGAGAAAGCAAAAAGAGAGCTATCTGCTCTACAAGAGACTGAAATCAACTTGCCTTACATCACTGCCGATGCATCAGGGCCTAAGCACTTCAATATGAAGATCAGTCGCGCTAAATTAGAATCATTGTGCGCAAGCATTTTCGAACGCCTCATGACACCATGCAGAAAAGCAGTGAGTGATGCAAAACTAACGGTTAACGAGATCGAAGAAGTGTTACTCGTCGGTGGATCAACCCGTATTCCAAAAGTACAGCAGCTGGTAAAAGAGTTCTTCGGCAAAGAGCCAAATAAATCAGTAAATCCTGATGAAGTGGTAGCAGCCGGAGCGGCAATCCAAGGTGGCGTACTATCTGGAGATGTAACTGACGTATTGCTTCTCGACGTAACACCATTATCTCTTGGTATCGAAACCATGGGTGGAATCGCAACTAAGTTGATCGAACGCAACACCACGATCCCAACAAAGAAATCTCAGGTGTTCTCAACAGCAGAAGATAATCAAACTGCAGTAGACATTCGTGTTGTACAAGGTGAGCGGGAATTTGCAAAAGACAATAAACAACTGGGCATGTTCAGATTGGAAGGTATTCCAACGGCACCTCGTGGCGTTCCACAAATCGAAGTATCATTTGATATCGATGCCAATGGTATTGTAAGCGTATCTGCAAAAGATAAAGGTTCTGGAAAAGAACATAAGATTACGATCCAAGGCAATAGCAGCTTATCAAAAGAAGAAATCGAAAAGATGGTTGCTGATGCAAAAGAGCATGAATCTGAAGACAAAAAGAATCGTGAAACGATCGAAAAACGCAACAAGCTAGATGGCATGATTCTGCAAGTAGAAAAAACAGTAAAAGAAAACAAAGCGAAGCTCGCAGAAGCAGATGTGGTAACAGTCGAAGCTGCAATTGAAAAAGCAAAAACGGCACTCACAGAGCATGCTGATAATGGCGATGAGCTAGAAAAAGCACATGATGAATTGATGCAAGCTTCATACAAAATAGCTGAACAATTGTATAAATCTGCTGAACAACAAGCTCCTGAAAACCAAACTCAGGACACTGCAAGCGCACACAACACGCAATCAAATGATGAAACAATCGATGCTGAAATCAGCTAAGATATATCTGTGATATTTTTGAAGGGCGTACGATTCTTTCGTACGCCCTTTTTCATCTCAACATATCAATTAAACCTGCCCAGAAATCCTCGTCACCGCCCTACAGCAACGAAAAAATTGCTTGCCGTCGTCGCGAACGGCTTGCGGGGCACATAGCCTTTGCTTAAAATCCCATTAACGCGGCATTCCATTCGACATCTTCACGCTTAGCACGTCGCCTAGCTTCTTCTTTTACTCTTTCACGCGCACTCACTCCGCCTCTACGCCCAACATGACGCAACACATCACCCAACTTTTCCTTTTCAACACTTTCCGGAACTCGCTCACCACTCAGCTGCTTTATAAGCCATTCACCAAACATCTCATCAGCAATTTGACGCACCCGATGCTTCAAATATGCCAATTTCTTCTCTGGCAAACGACTATAGAGATGAAATTCAATCCCACTATCGGGATTTAATCCATAGAGATCATTCATGAGCATCATTCCTTCAATAGTATCTTCTATATCAAGCTTTCCCGAATTATATTGATCCAAAAAGCGGGAAACTTTTGCATATTTCCCCTCTTCTAACGGAATATAATAGCCCCTTGAAAGCAAAACAACATCATCAACTATATTTTTTGGAATAACAATTTGCTGCAATGTTGTCCAAACCGACGAAGCAGACTTGCCTAAATCAAACAACTTTTTCCGGTATTTTTTGTCAAAACCATAGGTATCAAAAATCTTCCAAATCAAGTCTTCTACCCCCACGTCTATTGCCGCCGCTGCACCACTACCCAAGAAAAACTCCCATGTGCAACTACCACTCTTAGTTACATTACCAAAGAGCGGTATGTTTAATGCCAGCAAATGAGCACTGTTAATAGTGTAATTAACCTCTTTTTTAAACGTGTTATACCCACCAAACTTCCGTTTTTTGTTACGCATATACTGAGCAATGGTTTCCTCTTGTGCCGCATTTGCGAAAAAGCGATTAAAAACAAACTGATATTGCTGTTGCTTGCTATACAATCGAATCAGCCGGTGCAGCTCTTCTATCAAGTACTCATATACCCTAAATCGTCCCGGCTCTGCTCTATAGAATACGCATTTGCCGGCTCGAATAAATGCATGTTCTTTTGACACACACCGCTCCACTATAGGATCTTTCATAACGTCGCCAAAGAAAGCAGTTATAATGCCTTTAAATTTATTAAAATGCAGTTCGGTTTGAGTCAATTGCACAGGAACACCCTCTTGTGAGCGCTCAGCCAGTTGCACTTGAGCCTGGTCAACCTCCTGTTGCTCTGGATAGAGAGCCCGATGAATGTGCTGCATCCGACGAACCGCCTGAGTAGCCTTAAATGACGTTGCATCTTCAGGAGCCACTCCTTCCTGCAAAATCTCGCCAACTGCATGTTCTTTTTCTTCTTCCTGCAATACATGTTCAGCATGGCCCCCTTCTGGGGCTTTGTGTTTTGTTGTTTTTAAAAGGTCAATAAGACGCCCATTATTTTGCGCTCGCGCATAATCAAAACTATCCGACCGCGAATAATCCTTCACGTATGGATTAGCCCCTAAAGAAAGCAACCATGAAATAAAAGCATAGTCGCGTCGCATGACCGCATCGATCAAGACCGACTCCCCTAAATCATTTGGCGCATCAACATTCGCCCCCCTTGCAAGCAAAAATAGAATGATATTCTTCACGAGGGCAACGCGCGCTTCACAATCAGATGATCCTTTAAATTCATAATCCTCAACGGCATTTTTATATTTACTCCAGGCCACCCTCATTGCACCTTCATCGCCAGCGACCACAACTCCTTTATCAACGAGAAATTTAATTAGATTCAAATCTTCCGAAGCAACCGCAAGCATTAATGCCGTCGAACCATCAGAACTTTTAATAACGCCATCTATACGGGCGCCGTGATTCATCAGTAATACTATAGCGCTCTCTGTTTGCCACCGCACGTCCTCAATTACACATGCCAACGGCGTGCGTCCTTTATCATCCACAGCGTTGACGTCAATGTTCTCATTGAGCCAATATTCTATAGCTCCTAATTGCCATTTTGCAATTGCCTGAAAAATATTTGTTGTTCCAAGAGAAGCATCCTGTGCACCAAAGATTGACCAGGAACTACATAAAACAGCAATCATCAAAAAACTTACAACTATCTTTTTTAACTTCATTTACCACCCCATCCTCTTTTTTATAACTTCGATTTGACCTTCTCTTGCTTTTTCCCTTTGCCCAGACGTTTCAACACATCACCAAGCGGCTCACCTGCAACCCCCGATGGTACCTCTTTACTTTACAACTGCTTTTTCATCCACAACAGGCAAAGAATAATTTCTCCGCCCACCCTTGCCAAGATGTTTCAAAACATCCCCCAACTTTTCTCCTGCAACCTCTGCCGGAACCCGCTCACTATGCAATTGTTTTACCAGCCACTCACTAAACATTTCATCAGTAATCTTTTGTACCCGTTTTTTTATATATTCAAGTTTTTTGTCCGGTAATCGACTGTATAAATCAAACTCAATACCGCTCTCTGGATTTAATCCATATACAGAATTTATCAGCATTATAGCTTCCTCTGTATCTTGAATATCAAGCGTGCCCGCATTATATTGATCTAAAAAATCAGAAACCTTTACAAATTGATCCCCTGCTAACAAGGGGACATAAAACCCACTTGAAAGCAAAACTATTTTATCTACAATGTTTTTTGGAATAGTAATTTGTTGCAATGATGATAGTTCAATTGCAACGCCCGTATTTAAAGCCAATAATTGGTCAATAAATATTTTATTAAATCCATACATATCAAAAATAGATTCAATAAATGGCCTTAATTCAATAGGCGCTCCTGCAGCAAAATTATTTAAAAAATAATACCATGTGCAACGCCCTGTATCAGAAAAATTACCAAATAATGGCATATTCGATGAAATCAAATATTTTTTGTTAATATTATAATTACTAGGGACAGGGAACTGATCATAACCACCAAACTCTTCTTTTCTTTTCTCCATATACTCAGTAATCGTCTCTTCTGGAGCTCCATGCGCAAAAAAACGAGTAAAAATAAATGGATGTTGCGTGCTATAGAGCTTCACTAATCGATGCACCTCTTCTACGAAATATTGATACACTCTAAACATTCCAGGCTCTGCTCTATAAAATACGCATTTTCCCTCCTGAATCGCTGCATGCTCCTTTTGGATACAATGCTGGACTACAGGATCCTGTGTAACATCGCCATACAATCGCTTAACACCTTCATCATATTTCTTCAAATGGTAATCAGTCTGCGTCTCTATCTGAGCAGCAACCGCATCTTCATTTATTTGAGCCCTTTTATTCGGCTCAGGCTGCTGCTCAGGATGCATCGCCCGGTGAATATGCTGCATGCGACGAATCGCTTTTGGCATTTTCAACCCTTGCTCATCTCCAGCGTTTTCTGCATATTTTGATTCTTCTTCCTTGAGCTCTTCTTGAGCCCCGAGTTTTTCTTTTGACTTGTTTTGTAAAAATTTAAGTATAACTCCATCATTTTGCGCGCGTGCATAATCAAAAGCATCCGATCCTGAAACATCCTTTAAATAGGGGTTAGCTCCCAATGCTAGCAACCTTAAAACCTCACCCTTCTTTCGTTGGACCACCAATCGAATCAAAAAAGTCTCTCCCTGATCATTTTGTTGCTCAATATCTACCCCTTTTTTAATCAATACATCAATGATTTTTTTAAGTTCTTCCGCGCCAACATAATTTTCATCCTTCAAGCAATCCCTCATACCTTCAAATGCCATAAGAAAAGGAGTGTGACCAGACTTACTCACACTATCAATGCGAGCTCCGTACTCAAGAAGCAATTCTAATACAGCAAGACTCCTCCTTTGAATCGCAAGAAATAACGCGGTTTCCCCGAATGCATTGGCAAAATTCACATCAATATCTTTGTGATTAAGAAGTAGTTTAATCAAATCAAGCGAACCATATTTGATTGCAGCCATCAACACTGTGTCATGCAACTGAACAGCATTAACATCACTCCCCTCTGCCAACCAATGTACGATAAAATCTGTTCTACCTGCCGCAATCGCTTGAAAAATAGTTCTGGGATCATGCTTCGTCATTTTTAAAATTTGAAGGATCTTTTGATTTTGATTGTACCGTGCCATATCAAAAGCATCTGATCCATATCTACTTTGCACATAAGGATTCGCCCCCTGCTTAATTAAAAAAGAAACGATCTTTTCATCAGAAATATTCTCCATCAAAACAGTCGTACCTTCAGAAGTCAATTGATCAAAAGTAACAACAACCCCCCTTGCTCTCAATAATTCAAGCAGCTCATCATCTTGGGTAAATACAGCTTGTTGGATAATCGTTTGAACGATCTCCTCATCAAGTGAAGCACCCCTAGCAAGCAATAATTTTAGCACCCCTAATCTCTTACTAGAACTCAATGCCATCATTAATGGAGTCGACTGAAAGAAACCGCCAACTGCATTGATATCAACCCCGTGATTTAACCAATGCTTTACTGACTCAACACGCCCGTCATCAACTGCACGAAAGATATCTTTCGTTCCACCAGGATCTGCTTGCATTCCAAATATTGAACCTACATTACAAAACATATAAATCATCACCGTATGGACAATACTATTTTTTAACTTCATCCCATCCCTTTTTTCAAAAATTAATACCTATAACTTCGCCTTCATCTTCTCCTGCTTCCTTCCTTTACCCAGATACTTCAGCACATCACCAAGCGGCTCATCTGCAATATCCGCTGGAACCTCTTTACTTTGCAACTGCTTTTTTAACCATTCGCCGAACATTTTGTCGGTGATTTCTGCAACCTGTTTTTTGAAATATTCAATTCTCTTTTTAGGCAGTCGCGTATACAAATTAAATTCAATGCCGCTTTCCGGATTCAGTCCATACACAGCATTCATTAATATGCGCACCTGCATATTATCATCAATTTCAATCTCGCCATTTCTATATTTATCGATGATAGATGCTATACAAGTATGCCGCCCTCGCTTCTCATTACCACTTCCATCTACACTCATCGCATTTGGATCCCAACATGATGGGTCAACCATTGTGGGCCATGGGAAACAATACCCATGCGTTGCAAACATAACCACTTTATCAACAATATTTTTCGGAATTATTATCTGTTGCAACGATGATATTTTTTCGAGCGCTCCCTGATGTAAACTTAATAAAGTCGCAATGAATTTTTTATCAAAGCCATACTGGTCAAAAACACGTTCGAACATTATTTGCAATTCAACTTTTCCGGTCGCTTCATAATTTTTTAGGAAATAATACCATGTACAACTGCCTGAATTATCAACATTACCAAACAAGGGTATATTCGCTGACAACAAGACGTTTTTTTCTCCACCAAGCTTATGCGCTTGCCATGGCTTTGTATCAATATACTCATTAATGTCCCGCTCTTGCGCCGCATCTCTGAAAAAGCGAGTAAAGATGATCGGATTTTTTTCACCAAACAATCGTACTAATCTATAAAGTTCTTCTAAAAAATATTCATAAACACGATAGCGTCCCGGTTCTGACCGGTAAAAGACATATTTACCCTGCTGATATGCCTCACCCTCTTTTACCATGCATTTTTTTACAAGAGGGTCATCTAATAATGCACGCCCCTTTTTACCATACGTGCTATTTTCACCAAATTGTGATTCTATTTCTTTGCTAAACTTTTTATAATGAACTTCCGTTGGTGTTAACATTGCCCCAATAGGTAATTCCTGTAAATTCGTAGAAATTTCTCCTTGTTGCTCTTCAGCATAAAGATGCTCTGACAACCGCTTTAATCGACGCACTGCCTTTTGTGTATCAGTTACATTTTCCGTTGCCAATCGTTTAACAGGTGCTTGAAATTTAGTTTTTCCTAAGACCGCAAGCAGTTTTGCATCTTCCTGTGCATAATCAAATGCATCTAATCCTGTCTTATCTTGTAAGTAAGGATTTGCCCCATTTGCTATTAAAATTTCAACGATCTTACCACTACCATTAATCACACTTTGTATTAAAAGAGCCTCACCTCGACCATTCTGTTTATCAAAATCAAACTTAATCCCTTTCCGCATCAAATTCCGTAACAGAGATTCAACTAATTCATTACTATCTTTAGTTATTGCTAAATCAAAAACTTCTAAAGCTGCATCACCTTCAACTATAGCATCCCTATCAAGTAACATTTTTATCAATGTTATATTACTCATACCAATCGCTATCATCAATGGTGTCTCACCATTTTTAGCTACAACTTCAATATTCGCTCCTCGATCAAGTAATAACTTGGCTATCTCTGATTGACCACGAAGCACGGCATCCATCAATAGTGTTCTGCCTTGATATTTACTTTCAGTACCAACTCCCTGATCTAACCAATACTTAACAGAATCTAGGCGACCTTGTTCAATTGCATCAAAAATATCTTCTGTATATTCGGGTTTTCCTTTTAGTTGCCGCACAATTCTTTTTGCACGTTGCATTGCAACAAGCGGCACAAAACCGCTCAGCAAAAAACTGACCATTAACGTTTTGATAAAATTATTTTTCAACTTCATCCCCTCTCCCCTACTACGCCTTACGAAGCCTGGCATGGAGAGCTTAGCTTCGTAGGGCTTACGCCCTTAGAATTTTCTTCTCATACTACAGCTTCGCCTTCACCTTTTCTTTTCGCCCCTTGCCCAGATACTTCAGCACATCACCAAGCGGCTCATCTGCAATCTCCGCTGGAACCTCTTTACTTTGCAACTGCTTTTTTAACCATTCGCCGAACATTTTGTCGGTGATTTCTGTAACCTGTTTTTTGAAATATTCAATTCTTTCTTTCGGCAGCCGTGTATACAAATTAAATTCAATGCCGCTCGTTGGATTCAGGCCATATACTGCATTCATTAATATGCGCACTTGCATATTATCATCGATCTCGATTTCACCCGCTCTGTATTTATCGATAATGGGTGCTATACAGGTATGTCGCCCCAACCTTTCATTACCATCATGATCTACACTTACCGCATTCGGATCCCAGCACGATTGATCAACCATTTTGGGCCATGGAAAACAGTAGCCATGATCAGCAAACATAACTACCTTATCTACAATTTTTTTCGGAATTATTATCTGTTGCAACGATGATGCTTTTTCCAGCATCCCTTCATGCAAGCTCAGCAGGTCATTTATATATTTTTTATCAAAACCATATCTATCAACAATACGTTCAAACATCTCCTGTAATTCAACTTTTCCAGTCGCTTCATAATTGTTTAAAAAATAATACCACGTAGAACTGCCAGCATTATTTACATTACCAAACAACGGGATATTAGCTGACAACAAGACATTCTGTGATGCACCAAGTTTATGGGCTCGCCATGGCTTTGTATCAATATATTCATTAATCGTCTGCTGTTGTGCCGCATCCTTGAAAAAGCGAGTAAAAATAATGGGATTTTTTTCTCCAAACAACCGTACTAACCTATACAACTCTTGCAGAAAATATTCATAGACTCGATACCTTCCTGGTTCTGAGCGATAAAATACATAATTACCTTGCTCATATGCTGCTTGTTCTTTGACTGCACATTCTTTTACGACAGGATCATCACGCAAAGCTTGTCCCTTTCTTTCGTACTTACTGCTTTGCCCAAAGGTGTTTTCTATTTTTTCCTTAAACTGGTTATAATGAGCATCCGTTGGCGTTGGCGTACGTAAAACATCAACCAATATATTTGCCTCCTTCACACTTTCACGCTGCTGCGGATCTATATGTCCCGTCACCTTCCTTAACCGGCGTATCGCTTTTTCTGCTCTCGTTGCGCCTGCCCTTACAATCATTTTCTCCAATCCCGGAACATGCGCCGTCCGTTTTAAAATGCCAATTACGCCTTGATCCTGCTGCGCATAATCAAACGCATCAAACCCCGCTTTATCTTGTAAATACGGATTTGCGCCATGCTCAATCAAAAATGAAACGCGAGCCACCTTGCCTTGAGCAATACTTCGCATTAACAATGTCTCACCTTTACTATCCTGTTGATCAAAGTCAAACTTAAAACCTCTTGCCACTAACGATCTGATCGCATCCAGCGCTTCAGGAGCATTCATAGCTTTATCAAAAATCACTTGCGCAAGCGCATGAACACATCGCGCTCCTTTATTCAACAAGAAACTCACAATTGCCCATTCATTTATCCGGGTCGCCATCATTAACGGTGTAAGGCCTGTATTATTAACGACATCAATATCTGCCCCTCTATCAGATAACAACTGCACCATTTCCAGACGAGTAATTGCTTGCATCAATGGGGTATCGCCCGATTTATCTCTCACTTCAATATTTGCACCCTTATCCAGCAATGCCTTCACCACATCTAAACGACCTGCTCTTGCCGCCAATGTTAACGCCGTTTCCCCATCTTTATTAACACTTTCAAGATGAGCGCCCCTATTTATGAACTCCTGAACCAAAGATAAAAAGCCACTTGATGCTACAAGCATCAATGGTGTATTGCCATACTCACCTCTTGCTTCAATATCTGGCCCTTTATCAAGCAACAACTTCACTAACAACTCTGGTTCTGCAGAAGAAAATGAAAACTGACATGCTACTGTTAACGGGCCTTCTCCCCTTTCATTCACTACTGCAACATCAGCCCCTCTATCAAGCAATAATTTTACTATCGCTGCATTCCCCGATCGTGCTGCCTTAATTAATGGCGTATCTCTGCCAATAGGTTGCCTTGTTTCAATATCCACTCCCTGATCCAACCAATACTTCACAGAATCAATACGCCCACGATCAATTGCATCAAAAATATAAAATGTGTATCTTGGCTTTCCTAGAATATATCGCATATTCTTTTTCGCACGTTCCATTGCAGATAACGGCATCGCACTGCACAGACTTACAATCATCAAAAAACTCACAACTATTTTTTGCAACTTCATCTTATCCCCTCTTATCTAAGAAAATACAACCTCCGCAGACAGTCGTCGCGAACGGGCTTAGCTTCTAGGCGCAGTGTGGCGATCCAGCCTTCTTTCTTCCTACAACTTCGCCTTTACCTTCTCTTGCCTCTTCCCTTTGCCCAGATGTTTCAGCACGCCACCAAGCGGCTCATCTGCAATCTCCGCTTGCACGTCTTTGCTCTGCAACTGCTGCTTTAACCACTCACTAAACATTTTGTCAGTTATTTTCACCACAGCTTTCTTGAACGCATCAAGTCGCGGTTCTGCCAGCGCCGTATACAAATTAAACTTAATGCCGCTTTTTGGATTTCCTCCATACACCGCATTCATAAGTATTCGCACCTGAAACGCATCATCAATGTTAATCTTACCTGCTCTATATTTGTCTATAATAGAAGAAATACACGTATGCCGACCCAACTTTTCTTTCGGCTTCTCACCAAGTGTAGCTATTGGCTCAACACTCACTGCTTGTGGATCCCAACACGATGAATCAACCATTTCTGGCCATGGAAAACAGTACCCATGTGTTGCAAACATAACGACATCATCTACAATCTCTTTTGGAATTATAATCTGCTGTAACGATGCTGTTTGTTTCGGCAAACCCGCATCCAACTCCAACAACTCTTCAATATATGCTTTATCAAAACCATATTTATCAAAAATGCGCTCAAACATCCCTTCTAACTGAACTCCACCCGTTGCTTCAAAATTCTTGAGGAAATAATCCCACGTACAACTTCCTTCGTTATGCACATTACCAAATAGCGCTATGTTGGCTGATAAGAGCACATTTTTAGCAGGATCCATTTTATGCGCTTGCCATTGTTTTGTATCGATGTACTGGTTAATCGTTTGTTCTTTTGCTACATCTTTGAAATATCGAGTAAATATAAATGAATAGCGCTCAGGAACTAAATTAACCAAATTATACAGCTCCTGCAGAAAATACTCATAAACCCGATATCTTCCTGGCTCTGATCGATAAAACACATAATTACCCTGCTTGTATGCTGCCTGCTCTTTTGCCATACACTCTTTTACAATAGGATTTCCTAGTAGCTCTTGTTTTTTATTACCATGCTTACTCTCTTTGCCATACTGCGCTTCTATGTCTTTCTTAAATTTCTTGTAGTGAACCTCTGTTGGTGTTGATGGAGTCCAAAGCGAAAAACCACGCGCTTTACTTTTACTCGGACGCGCATGTACCCGTTCCTGCGGACGCAAAGCTCTATCTATCTGCCCCAGTCGGCGCATTGCTTTTTGTGTATCCGTTTCAACTTCTTCTACCTGCTCAATTGGCGCTGAAAATTTTGTTTTCTGTAATAGAGCAAGCATTTTTTCATCTTTACGTGCATAAGCAAATGCATCAAGACCCGCAAAATCTTTATGATATGGATTTGCTCCATTTTTAATAAGAAAATCAACAGCAAAAACATTCCCTTTCACAATATTCTGTATCAACAAGGTCTCACCACCATCAACGATCCTATTTAAATCAAGAGTGGTAAATGGTGTTGCAACCAATGCCTGCAGCACCTCACTATCCCCTTGATCAAGCGCTTTATCTAAAATGATTTGGGCAAGCCCTTTATCAACATGCACTTCTTTGCGTAATAACAATGAGATTATTTTTGATCGCCACTTATCCACAGCACGCATCAATGGTGTTTGACCATCTACATTTCGCGCTAGCATGCTAGCGCCACGATTAAGCAATAACTCTACTCCCGCCACATGTTCTTTGTATTCTCCACCAGCCATCCATAACAATGGGGTGTTTCCATCCTTATCCTTCGCTTCAATATTGGCGCCTCGTGCAAGCAACAACGATATAACTTTTAATCCAGATGCGCTAAGCATCGCCCATATCAATGCCGTCCTACCCAATGTATCTTTCGCTTCAATATTTGCTTGTCGATCAAGCAACAATGAAACCATAGTTACTAGCCCTCCCCAAGCAGCGATCATCAATGCCGTCTTACCCTGCTTATCAGCAGCTTCTAGATGCGCTCCTCGATCGAGCAATAGCCTCACTATACTTTCTCTATTATACCTCACCGCTCTTTCAAGAGCCGTAACTCCAAATCTATCTTTCAATTCAGTATCAGCTCCCCGATCAAGCAGCAATTGTACAATCGGCAAACTCGGTACACGCGAGTACGACTTACCAACCTCCCAGGCCAATGCCGTGCTCCCTTCCTCGTCTTGCGCATTAATAGCCGCTCCTCTATCAAGTAATACCGTGATGGTTGCTATATTGCCAGACTCAATAGCATGCATTAACGGTGTGCCTTTTTTATTGCCAACGCTATTGTAGCCAATACTATTAACATCAACTCCTTTATCTAACCAATAGACAACTCCAGCAGCGTTGCCTTGTTCCGCTGCATCAAAAATATCTTTTGTATATTCAGGCTTGCCCTGCAATTGCCCTACGATTTTTTTCACCCGCTCCATTGCACAAAGCGGTAACGCGCTACACAAAATCGTTAAAACAACAATTTTTTTAAGAACACTTTTCATCGCTCTGCCCCTTCTTAAGCATCTACAATATAATTTCTTAAAATCCCGTTCATGCCGCTTCCTTTCACTATCTCCCCTCCAATAGTTTTGCTTTTCCCAGTCGTTGCCTGTGCACCTCTGCCCGCTCTTTTTCGTGCTGCTCTTTTCTCTCTCTTGCCTGCTCTACCAGTCCTAGATACGCCGGCTTTTTTTGCCTCTCTCGCGCCAACCGCCCCGCTTGTTGAGCTGTCGCTTTTTTCTTATCTTCAATAGTAAGCGCAAGACTTGCCTCATCTTCCTTTATTTCTTCCTGCCCGCGCTCTTTAACCGCTCTAAAATACGCTTCTTGTCGATCAACATCGCCCTTGCCAAACGTTTTGACTGCATGGCAAAATTCCTCATTCTCTACACCCTGTGGCACATGCTCACATGCTATATACCCTGCGAGCCACTCGCTAAACATCTCATCGGTAATTTTTTTAACACTATCTTTTAAAGAAGTAAGCTTTTTTTCTGGTAAGCGGCTATACAAATTAAATTGAATACCACTTTCAGGATTAAGCCCATACAGCGCATTGATGAGCATCATAGCCTCATAGCTATCGTCAATAACAAGCGATCCTTGATTATACTGATCCAAGAAAGCAGACATTGAATGCTCTTCGTCCAACGGCACATAAAAACCACTGGAAAGCATTACTACATTATCTACAATATTTTTTGGAATAATAATCTGCTGCAATGATGATAAGCCCGCTGATGCACTTTGGTTCAGATGCAACAACCTCTTTAAATATTTTTGAGAGAAACCGTATCTATCAAAAATGGCTTTAAAAAATGGTTCCAGAATAATATTCTCTGCAGGCTGATTCTTTACGAAATAATTCCACGTACAACTTCCCCGCCGTGTCACATTACCAAACAAGGGAATATTTAATGATAATAAATCCTTACTACGCGCCCTGTAATCACTATCTTGATTTGACTTCATGTACTCGTCAATCGTCTGCTGCTGCGCACCATCTTTGAAAAAACGAGTAAAAATAAAGGAACCCTTGTCGGAAGCCTGTCGAAATAATCGATATAATTCTTTCAAAAAATATTGATATATTCTAAACGCTCCCGCCTCCGCTCTGTAAAATACGCAATTTCCTTCTTGAATTACAGCACGTTCCTTTGCAATACATTTTTGCACAAGAGCATCTTGCATAACCTCTCCATACGAAGCCACAATTTGATCTCTAAATTGATTAAAATGAAGCTCTGTTTGTGTCATTAGTTTCGCAGAATTAAAGACCTCAACCGCCTCATCACGCATAGCCTCGTGTAATGAAGAACCATGTTTTGTTTTTTGCAATGCATCAATCACTTTTTTATCACCCACCGCCCACGCATAGTCAAACGCATCCAAGCCCGCTGCATCCTTAATGTATGGATCCGCTCCTTGCTCAATGAGAAAATCAATCACTCTATAATCAGATTTCATAACGCTCTGTATTAGAAATGTTTCCCCTTGTGTATAGACCCCATTCAAATCAATGTGAAATCCTTTTTGCATCAAAAATAATATTATGGGTATATCTTGTCTTTCCACAATGTTATACGGAACAAGCTTTGCACCATGCTGTAACAAAAGCTCAATCATATCCAATTGACGCGCTTTGAGCGCAATCGTGAACGCAGTCTGCCCCTCTTTGTTGATAGCCATTATATTAGCACCCCTTTCAAGGAGCATTTCGGCTACATCAACATGATCCGCATCAACAGCCTCCATCAAAATGGTAAATCCACGCTGATTTACAACCTCAACATTTGCCTTTCTATCAAGCAACTCGCGAACCATGTCCAATTCCGCACGAACAGCTGCAATCGTCAAAGCGGTAAATCCGCGGTTATCTGTCGCTTCAATATTGGCTCCCCTATCAAGCAAAGTACGCATCGCTTCCAATTTATTAAGATCAACTGCTAGCATTAACGGTGTAAAGCCATATTGATTTCTCGCTTCAATGTTGGCGCCATTATCCAGCCAATAATTGACAGAGCCAACAAGCCCTTTGCGAACCGCTTCGAAAATATCTTTTGTGCCGCCAGGATCTTTTTGCGCAGCAACTACTGGCACTACACTGCACAAAAAAATGAGCGTTACTATTTTGATACCACTATTTATAAAATTCATCCCTACTCCTTCTGCCCAAAATACAATTTACAGTGTCGCTTCTGCTTCATCCCTCTATCGCTTGTTCCTTCTGTTGGTCTTTACGCTCAGCCACTGCAGCGCTTTCCTCCTGAGCGGCTTTTCCCCGTTCTGCAGATTTTGTTTTTGCCATGCGTACATCCATGATAACCGGCAGATGATCACTTGCTGCGCTAAAATACACATAACTACCTACAATAGGCAGATTCCATGTCTTGGCACAAAAAATAAAGTCAACTACTGTTCCGGCCCAAACGGTGTACCAAGGAGCCGTAGCATTAGCCAAAGTAAAGCAATCGTTAAATCCATTACCTTCAACATATTCAAGCGCATCTGTTGGTATTTTCTTTAATCCCAATTTTGCTCCTGCCCTTTTTAAAAACTGTTCCGTTTGCATCTGCCAAACTGACTTTCCCGCAACTTCATACTGATAATCTTTTTCTCTCACCGCATTCCAATCCCCTGCCAATAAAACATTCGGGTTATTACTATCCCGCTGTGCATGCTCCACAAGCTCTCGCACTTGCTGCATGCGCGTGACGCCCGTTGCGTCGTGCACATCCAAATGCGTATCATATACCGATAGCATATCGCCGTCGGGCAGCTGTATTATCGCATTAATGAAATTACGCACTCCCCCTACATTTTTATTTGATGCATATACCTTTTTAAACGGCTCACCCACAAATGGATATTTTGAAAAAATCATATTACCGAATGGATCATTCCCCAATAGTTGCATAGGCATAAATGCCGGGTACTTATAATCCATACTACTGAAATCACGATGAATTTTTTGCTCATCAAATAATCGAACTTCTTGTAGTAGTAGAACATCTGCGTTTATTGCTTTAATGGTTTCCAGAATCTGATTATAGCTTCCTCGCTTAAGAAGGTTGGTCCAAAAATGAACGTTATAGGTTGCAATACGAATAACATTAGAATGTTTCTTTGGAATACGCATGTTACGTACCGCATTGCGAGCACAATCTTCCATAAATAGTGACTCCTTACGAGCAGGAGTTACATCCCCCCTAGCCGCATACTCTTGCCAGATAGTTGCCGGCGAGTCTCCTTCTAACAGCGATGCTTCGCGCGCAGCCTCATACTGCACTCCCTTTCTTACTTCCGAGTCTATTTCTTCTCGTGCTACCTGCGCCGCCACATGGGCTACCACTTGCCCCATTTCCCGCACCTGACTTGCATCATCTTTTTCTTCTTCTTCATTTTTTTTCGGCTCTGCGGGAACTTCCTGTTTCTTATTCGCTTGAACTGCTTTAAATGCATTAAAAAACACTTTTTGTCTGTCCGGATCACCTTTTCCATAATTTTTTAAAATATAACGAAATGCTTGACGCTCCACACCCATCAGCTGACCTTCTCTTCCTATCTGATGGGCAAGCCATGTACCAAATATCGCATCTACCACTTTTTTAACCTGCTCCCCAAAAGCAGCAAGATCTTCCTGCGGAATGTCCGCGTACATATTAAATTCAATACCACTATTGGGATTAAGGCCATAACGCGCATTCATTAATATTCGAGCCTGAAATGCATCATCTATAGCAATCTCACCGCTTCTATACTTATCTATAATCGAAGCAATGCACGTATGACGACCTATTGTCTTATTGTTGTCTATCTTATCTACTTGTTGCTTCCAGCAGGATTCATCCACAACACTTCGCCACGGCGCAGCATACCCAACCGATGCTAACATTGCGACATCATCAACAATATTTTTAGGAATTATGATCTGCTGCAAAGATCCCTTTTCTATCGGTGTGGTTTCATTTAGCTTCAATAATGCACCTATATACTTCTGATCAAATCCATATACATCAAAAATATGCTCAAACATCTTGAACAGGTTGACACCCCTGAGCGCTTCTTTATTCTTTATAAAATAATCCCATGTACAACTACCAGGATTATTTACATTACCAAATAACGGTATATTGGCTGACAGTAGAACATTCTGCATGTCACCAACCTGATCCATCTTTTGCAGCTTTTCTACATACTCATTAATAGTACTTTCTTGCGCAGCATCTTTAAAAAAACGGGTAAAAATAAATGAATTCTTTTTACCAAATGACCGCACTACCGCATCTAATTCTTTTAAAAAATATTGATATACTCTATATTTACCCGGCTCTGCTCGATAAAAGACATAGTTACCTTGCTGATATGCAATGCGCTCCTTTTCAATACACTCTCGCACAATCGGATTATCAAGCTGCATACCATAGCGAAGCTCTATTTCTTTCTCAAATTTTTTATAATGCAGTTCGGTTGGCGTTAAGAGCGCTTGTCCCAGTATATAACCACTGAACTCCGCTTTAGCACCCTCTCGCCTGCCCATATCTTCGGGGAAAAAATCATTAAAAAGAGTAATCAGCTCACTATTTTTCTTTTTAAATAGATAATCAAATGCATCAAATCCTAATTTGTCTTTCACGCGCGGGTTTGCTCCAGATTCTAATAAAAACTTAACCCTTTTATAATTATTACTTTTAACGCTTGCTATTAATAACGGTTTTTTCCCGGGATCGTCTTGATTAATCAACCTTCCAAACCCCTGCAATTGCAAGGCTCTCATTAATGAAGCGTTGCAATCTTGGACTGCTTTATCAAAAATAATTTTCGCTTCTGCATCTTCAATGCGCGCTCCTCTTGCAAGCAACTCGCTGACTATATCAAATCGATTTTTCTCCACCGCTATTTTCAAAGCACTCTTACCATCTTTATCTTTTGCATCAACACTAGCCCCGCTCAGCAACTCTCTTACTACCTCTAAAGAACCAAATCGAACCGCATGTATTAATAATGATGCAAGATCAGCTTGATTTATAAAATCAAGAATCATGCCTTTATCGAGCAACTCTCTTACGTACGCTAAAGGACCAACTTTGACCACATGCATCAGCAACATCATAAAGCTCGCTTTGCCCATAGATTCAATGGTAATCCCTCGATCAAGAAATAGCTGCACCCCCTCCATCCATCCTTTTTCTGCAGCAATCATCAATGGAGTCTTACCCTCTTGATCTCGAGCATCAATCACCGCTTTTCTATCAAGCAACAATTGCACCATCGCCAACTCACGCGATGCGCAAGCCAGCATCAATGCAGTTTTGCCCAGATGATCCCAAGCGTTAATATCCGCCCCTCTATCAAGCAGCAACTGCACAATTGCACTATACCCCGACTCGGCAGCCATCATTAATGCAGTTCTATCTTCTTGATCATCCCGAGCTTCAACAAGCGCTCCTTTATCAAGCAACAACCCCACTACTTCTTTAAGGTTCGATGCAGTAGCCAACATCAATACGGTATAACCATGGCCCCTTGCTTCGATATTGGCTCTCCTAAAAATCAACTCTGTCGCTATCTCTGACAGGCCATTATTTACTGCTGCAATCAGTGGTGTCTCACCGTACTCTGTACTATCAATAGCAACTCCCCGATCCAACCAATACGTAACAGAATCAAGACTTCCCTCGCGAACGGCATGAAAAATATCTTGCGTTCCGCCAGGATCAGATTGCGCACCAATCAGAGGGCGCATGCCACACAAAATAACAAACATCAAAACATGGATAATTATTTTTTTTAACTTCATTTTCCTTGCCCTCCTTTACTCTTCCTGCGCCCATTTCTTTTCTTCTTCATCACCCTCTGCTGCTTTCTGAACCTGTCCCTTTTTTGCTTGCGGCGCACTATCTTGTTCTTTTGCAAATTTAGTTTTTGTAATCCGCACATCCATGATCACCGGCAGGTGGTCACTGACTGCACTAAAATAGAGATAGCATCCATCAATAGGAAGATTCCATTTTTGCGCACAGAAAATAAAATCAACCACGGTTCCCGTCCACACCGTATATTTTGGACCAGCAATACCCGCAGCGGTAAAACAATCTTTAAAGCCGGCACGCTCTATATCCTGCAATGCCTGTGTTGGTATTTCTCGTAATCTTAACCGCGTCGGAACGCGTTTTAAAAATTGCTCCGTCTGCATATCCCATACCGATTTTCCGCCGACTGTATACTCATAATCAGAACGACGCACTGCATTCCAGTCACCTGCCAGAATTACGTTATCATCCGGATTTTTTTGCACGTATTCAAGTAATTCACGTACCTGCTTCTCACGCACTGCGCCTGTTTCATCCCAGGGATCTAAATGGGTACCATACAAAGATATAACCAACCCGTTGGGCAAGCGTATTTTAGCGTTAATAAAATTACGCTTCTCTTCAGAACTATTGGCAGCGTAAACCATCGATAATGGCGGTTGAATAAATGGATATTTTGAAACAATCATAGTGCCAAATTGCACCCCGCCAATCCGACCCATTGGCTCAAATATTGGTGGATAAACATACCCTAGCGCAGCAAGGTCTTTCTTTACCTGCGCTTCATCAAATAACAATACTTCCTGCAACACAAGAATATCTGCTTGAATCTGGGCAATTACATGAAGAATGTCTTGGTATGCATCAGCTCCAATGGCATCTTTCCAAAGATGAACATTATAGGTGGCAATCCGCGCAACGCGCGCTGTTTTTTTAGCAATACGCGCATTATATACTGTATCGCGCGCACAATCTTTTACATAAAGAGGAAGCATCTCTGCTATTGCAAGCGTTTTCCCAGCTCGATATTCTTGCAAAATAGTTGCAGGAACATACGCCTTCAGCTGCGCGGCATCAGATCTTACTCCTACCCCTTTTCTTGCATCAGAGATAATTTCCTCGTGGGCAACCCGTGCTGCTACTTGGGCAACTGCATGTCCCATTTCCTGCACTGGAGTCTTATCAGCCTTATCTTTGCGCTCTTCGCCCAACACTTCCAATTTCTTCTTAAATGCTTCAAAAAACACGGCCTGCCTTGCTACATCACCCTTACCATAATGCTTAAGCATTGCACGCAGTTCCTCACTTGAAATAAGCAACGGTCGATCTGCACGCATCACCAGATCGGCCAACCATTGACCAAATATCTTATCTGCGATTGCATGTATCCGCTCTTTTAATTGCACAATTGATGCTTTTGGCAAACGGCTGTACAGGTTAAAGGTAATGCCGCTATTAGGATTTAAACCATAGGCCGCATTCATGAAAATCCGCACTTGAAACTTATCATTTATAGGAATTGCTTCAGCCCTATATTTATCGATAATCGAAGCAATGCACGTATGCCTTCCTTGCTTACCGTCTGCACTGATTGCCTGTGGAGCCCAGCAAGATGGATCTACTATATCAGGCCATGGCACACAATACCCAACATCAGCAAGCATCACAACGTTATCTACAATGTTTTTAGGTACAATAATTTGTAGCAATGATGCTGAAGCGTTAAACGCTCCCTCCTGTAATAGCCGCAACTCTTCTATATACTGTTTATCAAATCCATAATGATCAAAAAGGGATTCAAAAAGCGCCTGTAGACTAACACTCGTAATTGATGTATTTCGCAAAAAAAAATGCCATGCACAACTTGTATCATTGTATACATTCCCAAACAATGCCATACTCGCCGATAATAAAACATTTTTAGTAGAACGTATGCCTTCCTCACGCCACGGTTCTGTATCTATGTAATCATTAATAGTCATTTCACGCGCTGCATTCCCAATAAAACGAGTAAAAATAAAATCACGAGTAGTCTTACCAAACGATTTCACCAGATCATCAAGCTCCTGCAAAAGATACTGATATGCTCGATATTTTCCCGGTTCTGCATGATAAAAAACATACTTATCCTCTTCGTATGCTATGCGCTCTTTGGCAATACATTCTTGCACTATTGGATCCTCAAGCACCTTCCCATATTTCTGTGCTTGCTCTATCGCTACACTAAAATGTTTATAATGAATTTCTGTTGGAGTATTACCAGAGCCGAAGGGAAGATCTTTTGATGATATAGATAGAGCAGGCTCTAACGTCACCAATTCTTCAGGAAATTTTTCGTTAAACAATGCCAACATCTTACTATTCTTTTTCTGAGCTCGCACATAATCAAATGCGGTGAGTCCTGCGGCATTTCGCGCAAGGGGATCCGCACCATGAGCAAGTAACATTGCTACCACCGGACAATTATTAGCTATCACGTATTGCGTGAGCAACATTTCTCCATTATCCATAGTTCTATTAAGAACATCGGTAACATTAAACCCGCGCGATTCAAGAGAGCGTAGAAACCTCTCATCAGTTGCCGATACCGCACGATAAATAAAATCTGTTATTTCTTTCGCAGTAAATGACGCCCCTGCCGCCAGCAATAGCGATATAACATCGTCATACTTTCCCTCCTCGAAAGCTATCATCAAAGCTGTATCCCCAGACTTATTCCTTGCTTCTATATTCGCTTTGGCATCAAGTAAGAGCTTAACGATATCTACATAGCCAAACTGCACTGCCATAAGCAAGGGAGTATTGCCATGCTTATCTTTTATTTCTATATTCGCTTTGGCATCAAGCAATAGCTTAATGATATCTACATAGCCAAAACGCACTGCCATAAGCAAGGGACTATCACCATCACTACCTTTTACCTCTGTATCCGCTTGGCGTTCCAACAAAAAAGCTACCATTGGAACATCGTTATATCTAACTGCATGCATTAATATTGTGCGATTTTGTAGATCTTTAGTTTCAATATCGAACTTGTTATCAAGCAAGAATCGCATGAATGCCACATTGCCCATTGGAACAGATGAGAGAATATTACCACCCTGCCTAGATCGAACAGTAATATCTGCACCCCGTTCTAATAATATTTTCGCAGCATCAAGATGCCCTCCGGCTACAGCAAGCATGAGTGGCGTGCGTCCCCCATTATCAGACGATTCAATGGGCGCACCTCTATCAAGCAAAAGCTGCACAACTTTTAAACGCGTATCTTCGTCCCCCATAAAAGATGCTCCAACGGCAGATAACAATGCGCTTGCCAATGCATTACTACCCACAGGTTGCGGATTATCAACCCAATAGGCAACAGCATCTAAATTGCCCCGCGTAACTGCATCAGAAAGATTGCGTGTATTGCCTCGGTCACCAGCCTGTGCTCCAAACAAGAGCGACATACTACACAACATCATAGATATAAAAAAAGATTTAATACGTAGCATCCCCAACATCTCTTACCCCTTTATATTACTTATCAATCCTTTTGGCACCCTCCAACCTTGTCACGTATGCTTTACTCTTGCTGTGCCGATTTTTTTTCTTCTTCTTCACGCTCAGCCGCTTGCTGGACCTGTCCCTTTTCTCCTTGCGGCGCACGATCTCGTTCTTTTGCGAATTTCGTTTTTGCAATCCGCACATCCATGATCACCGGCAGGTGGTCACTGGCTGCACTAAAATAGAGATAGCATCCATCAATAGAAAGATTCCATTTTTGCGCACAGAAAATAAAATCCACCTCCGTGCCAGACCATACGGTATATTTTGGACCTGCAATACCTGCAGCGGTAAAACAATCTTTAAAATTATTACGTTCTATATCCTGCAATGCATTGGTTGGTATTTCATGCAACTCAAACCGCCCTTCCACTCGTTTTAAAAATTGCTCCGTCTGCATATCCCATACCGATTTCCCCGCAACTTCATACTCGTAATCAGAACGCCGCACTGCATTCCAGTCACCTGCAAGAACTATATTGTCATGTTCATCTTTTTGCACATGCTCAAGTAATTCACGCACCTGCAATTCACGCGTTTTACCCGTCTCATCCCGGACATCCAAATGCGTGCCATACACCGATACTATAGAATCACCGGACACGCGTATTTTGGCATTGATAAAATTGCGCTTTTCTCTTTGATTATTAGCCGCATATACTATCCGCGACGGCGGTTGAACAAATGGATATTTTGAAACAATCATAGTGCCAAATTGCACCCCGCCAATCTGATCCATTGGCGCAAATGTTGGTGGATAGACATATCCTAACCCAGCAAGGTCTTTCTTTATTTGCGCTTCATCAAACATTAACACCTCTTGCAGTACAAGAACATCTGCTTGAATCTGGGCAATCACCTCAAGAATGTCTTGGTATGCATGATTCCCAGACAGATCCTTCCAAAGATGAACATTATAGGTAGCAATCCGCACAACGCGCGCTGTTTTTTCTGGAATACGCGCATTATATATGGCATCTCGCGCACAATCTTTAAAATATAATGCTCGCATATCTTGTTTTGTAACTGTTTTACCATCTCCATATTCTTGCCAAATAGTTGCGGGACGATACTCTTTTAGTCGTGCTGCATCAGACCTTACTCCTACCCCTTTTCTTGCATCAGAGATAATTTCCTCGTGAGCAACTCGTGCTGCTACTTGGGCAACTGCGTGTCCCATTTCCTGCACTGGATTCTTATCAGCCTCGTACTTACGCTCTTCACTTTCCACGTGCAACTTCTTCTTAAATGCTTCAAAGAACGCTGTTTGTCTTGCTACATCGCCCTTACCATAATGTTTAAGCATTGCACGCAGTTCCTCGCTTGACATAATCAGTGGTCGATCTGCACTCATCACCAGATCTGCTAGCCACTGACCAAACATCTTGTCTGCAATTGCATGTATTTGCTCTTTTAAGCGTAACAAGCGCGCTTCTGGCAACGTACTGTAAAGATTAAAAGTAATCCCACTGTTAGGGTTTAAACCATAGGCCGCATTCATGAAAATCCGCATTTGAAACGTATCATCAACAGGAATCGCACCCGTCCGATATTTATCAATAATCGAAGCAATGCACGTATGCCTTCCTTGCTTAATCACTCTAGATCTATCTGCACTGATTGCTTGTGGATCCCAGCAAGATGGATCAACCATATCTGGCCATGGCACACAATAACCAACATCCGCAAGCATCACCACCTTATCTACAATATTTTTCGGCACAATGATTTGTAGCAGTGATCCAGCAGAATCAAGCGCTCCCTGTTGCAATGGCAATAACTCACTCTTGATATAGGCTTTATCAAATCCATAACGCTCAAAAATCGATTCAAACAGTGGATTTAAGTCAATCTTGGTGGCCGATGCATTCTGTGAAAAATAATACCACGGACAACTTGTTTTATTATATATATTGCCAAACAACGCCATACTAGCCGACAATAAAACATTTTTGGTAGGATCTTCATTTGCGCGCCACGGTCTTGTATCTATATATTCATTAATAGTCATTTCCTGCGCTGCATCTTTGAAAAAACGAGTAAAAATAAAATCACGCGTAGTCTTGCCAAACGATCTCACCAGATCATCAAGCTCCTGCAAAAGATACTCGTATATTCTATATTTTCCCGGTTCTCCATGGTAAAAAACATATTTATCTTGCTCATACGCAACGCGCTCTTTCGCAATGCATTCTTGCACTATAGGATTCTCAAGGACCTTTCCGTAATTTTTTTCCAGCTCTATCTGTGCACTGAAACGTCTGTAATGAACTTCAGTCGGAGTATTGCCTTTGCCCAACGGGATATCGTCGGGCGAGACCGATACAGAACCCTTCGACTCCCTCATTTGCTCAGGGAATTTCTCAATAAATAATAAAAACATCTTACTGTTTTTTTGCTGCCCCCGCACATAATCAAATACCGTAAATCCTGCTGCATCTCGCACAAACGGATTCGCACCATGATTAAGTAAAAGTGCCACTACAGAATAATTATTACGGATAACATATTGCATCAACAAAGTTTCCCCGTTTTGCGTAGGCTTATTAATAAGGTCTGCAACGGGAAACTTTCGCAATTCCAAAGATTGCAGCATCTTTTCATGTCCTTTTGATACTGCAAAATCAACAAAATCGGCTATTTGCTGCGGCGTACAAGACGCCCCATATTCAAGCAACAACGATACCATATCAGCATCAGCATTCCGTTTCTCAAAAGCAATCGTTAATGCACGATTTCCACGCTTATCTTCCGCCTCAATGTCCGCGTTTGCTTGAAGCAATAACCTAACAACATCTAAAAAACGATAGCTCACTGCCAAAAGCAACAAGGTTTCGCCACTATATCCATTTCTTACTTCTGTCTTGGCCCCGCGCTCAAGCAAGAGGGCTACCATTGGCACGTCATCACCCGATACCGCCCATTGTAATATTGTCCCACCCCATTTATCTTGAGCTTCAATAGCCAATTTGTTATCGAGCAACAATTGCATAAGTGCCACATTGCCCCTTGGAACAAATTCAAAGATACTGGTACCCTGACTGGAGCGAGCCTTCATACTTGCACCCCGCTCTAGTAACAGCTTCGCGATGTCAATATGTCCTCCGTTTATAGCAAGCATGAGCGGCGTGCGCCCCAATTCATCAACTTCTTCAATCGGTGCGCCTTCATTAAGTAAACGCTTCACAACCTCTAAACGCGTTTCTTCATTTGGCACAACAGCTGCTTTAATGGTAGCCAGCAATGCACGTGTCAATGTGTTACGACTCACCGATTGCCTCGTCCCAAGCCAATGAGCAATAGCACCTACGTTTTCCCGTGCAATAGCATCAGGAAAATCGACTGTATTGCCTCGGCCGCTGATGTACGCCGCAAACAGCGGTGACGCACCACATAACACTGTCATCATTATAAAAAACTTGATACGTATCGATCCCAACATCCCTTACCCCTTTATAGTATTTATAAATCCTTTTGGCACCTCAACATCGTCATTATGCTCATGTCATTAAAATCCCATAAGTGCTGCATTCCATTCAATATCTTGCTCAATAGCACGTTGCGTTTCTTGTTGCTCTCTCCCCCCTTCCTGTGGCCATTTCTTTTCTTCGTGCTCGCCCTCAGTTGCTTCTTGCATTTGTCTCTTTTTTTCTCGATGAACTAATTCTTCGCTGCGCGCAACCTGCTCTGCTTTTTGCCGCGCAAGGCGTTCTAATTCCTTTGCAAATTTCGTTTTTACAATGCGCACATCCATGATAACCGGTAGGTGATCACTCGCGGCAGTAAAATATATGTAGCACCCATCAATAGGAAGATTCCACTTTTGTGCACAGAAAATAAAATCAACGATCGTTCCCGTCCACACGGTATATTTTGGACCAGCAATACCCGCAGCGGTAAAACAATCTTTAAAGCCGGCGCGCTCTATATTCTGCAAAGCCTGCGTCGGCACTTCTTGTAATCTTAACCGCGCCGGAACGCGCTTTAAAAATTGCTCCGTCTGCATATCCCATACCGATTTTCCCGCAACTTCATACTCGTAATCAGAACGCCGCACTGCATTGCAGTCACCTGCAAGAACTATATTTTCGTGCGGATCTTTTTGCACGTGCTCAAGTAATTCACGCACCTGTTTTTCACGCACTGCGCCTGTTTCATCCCACACATCTAAGTGCGTGCCATACAGTGATATAATAGAACCATTTGGTAATTGTATGTGTGCATTAATAAAGTTGCGCTGATCATCTCGAGCATTAGCCGCATATGTTGTTCGAAACGGCGGCTTAACAAACGGATATTTTGAAACAATCATATTGCCAAATTGCACCCCACCAATCCGATCCATTGGTGCAAATGTTGGTGGATAGACATACCCTAACGCAGCAAGGTCTTTCTTTATTTGCGCTTCATCAAACATTAATACCTCTTGCAGTACAAGAATATCTGCTTGAATCTGGGCAATTACATTAAGAATATCTTGGTATGCATCAACTCCAATGGCATCTTTCCAAAGATGAACATTATATGTGGCGATACGGGCAACACGCGATGTTTTTTTAGCAATACGTGCATTATAAAAGGCATCCCTTACACAATCGTTACTATATAATACTGCCATGCCCTCCTTCGCAAGCTCGTGACCCTGTGCATATTCTTGCCAAATACTCGCTGGCACATATTCTTTTAATGATGCTGCGGTCGCCGTTTTTTCTATTTCTTTCACGTGCGCCTCTCGCGCCCCTGATCGAATATCTTCCCGTGCTATGCGCGCCGCCACCTGCGCAACCGCTTGTCCCTTTTCTTGTTCTGATATATCAGCTTCATATTTACGATCCTCACCCGATTGCTCTTTACGCTTCCTGAAGGCATCAAAAAAAGCGTTTTGCCTATCGACATTACCATTACCATAATTTTTTAGCACCGCTCGTAACTCTTCACCCGTCATAGTAAGCGGCCGATCATCGCGCATCACTTGATCGGCAAACCACTCGCCGAACATCTTATCGGTAATTGCACGCACCTGCGCTTTCAGTTTTTCAATGCGCGTATCTGATTTAGGCAAACGTGTATATACATTAAAGGTAATGCCACTGGCAGGATTTAAACCATAGGCTGCATTCATAAAAATCCGCGCCTGATATGCATCATCTATTGGAATTTGTTTTATTCTATAGTTATCTATAATCGATCCTATACGCGTGTGGCGCCCTCGGGTGCCATTTCCGTATCGATCTGCACTAAGAGCCTCTGGATCCCAGCACGATGGATCAACGACGGTAGGCCATGGCACGCAATAACCAACCGCCGCTAACATTGCCACATCATCGACAATTTTTTTCGGAATAATAATTTGCTGCAGCGACGCCATACGCTCAAGCCCTCCCTCTTGCAATGGCATAAGCTCTTGATCAATGTAGCGTGTATCAAAGCCATAAAGATTAAATACTCGCTTAAAAAGTGTATCCAATTCTATCCACGTTTCCGCTTCATGATTATTTTTAAAATATTCCCACGTGCAGCTACCCGGAGTTCCAACATTGCCAAATAATGGTATGTTGGTTGATAAAAGAACATTTTTAGTTGGATCTATTTTGTGCGCCGCCCATGGCTTTGTATCTATATACTCATTGATCGTTTGCTCTAGCGCCGCATCTTTAAAAAAACGAGTGAAAACAAATGAATCTTTATTTTTACCAAATGATCTCAATAAATCATCAAACTCTTGTATCACATACTGATATATTCTATATTTTCCTGGCTCTGCACGATAAAAAACATAGTTATCTTGCGCATACGCAATGCGTTCTTTTGCAATACATTCCTGCACCACGAAATCCTCTAAAACATTTTCATATTTTTTTTCTATGATTTCACGAAACTGTGCATAATGAATCTCTGTTGGTGTTACTCCCCCTTCGATCGATACAAACTGTGCACGACTTCCGTCAGCTTGTTCTCTGTGGACCATCTCTTGGGGAAATTGTTCTTTAAAAAACTTAAAAATTTCTGTTTTTCTGTTTTGCGCTTGCACATAATCAAAAGCATCAAATCCTGTAGCATCTTGTGCATACGGATTAGCGCCCTGTTTTATTAAAAATACAACACGGTTGCTGTCATTCTTCATGATAGATTGTGTTAACAATAACTCGCCCCGAGCATCCGGGGTATTGATAACATCTTTAAAACCCCTCATCTGCAGCGCATGCAACAAATTCTCATTGGAATAAAACAAAGCCAAATCAAGTATATCTCGAACGTCCTTTTCGGTGATAAAAGCTCCTCGTTCAAGAAGCATGGGAATTATATTTTGAGATTTTCCTAAAATAGCAAGCTGTAGAGCAGTCAAACCTTTTGCATCTTGCGCTTGAATATCCACACCAACTTCTAATAACTGTTTCGCTATTGCCGGACTATCACCTCGAATTGCTGAAATCAGCAAGCTGTCTCCGTCCGCGGTTTTGACCTTCGGGTTTGCTCCGCGTGCTAATAACAATGCAGTCGACTCCTGCCTGCCCCACATTACCGCACTCGCAAGCGCAGTCTCGCCTTGTTTATTAAAAGCTTCGATATTTGCCTTTTTATCAAGAAGTAACTGCAGACTTTTAAGGATCCCCTGCTTAGCTGCCAAGAGTAGTGGAGTATTACCTTCCATATCTTGCGCTTCAATATTTGCGCCCCGCTGTAGCAGTAATTCTGCGATATCCGTATTACCCCATAGCACAGCCTCCATCAGCGGTGTCTTGCCTCCTTGATTACTCGCCTCAATGTCAGCATGCCGATCCAAGAAAAACTTTACTGCATCAAAACGATTATTTTTAATCGCCTGTGATAATGGAGTGTCACCTGATTCATAACGTTCATCGATCTTGGCGCCGTGATCTAAGAGCAGTTGCAGTAAGGGCAAAATACTTTCTTTATGACTCTTTATAAGGAGAATTTTCAGAGGAGTAAAGCCCCTCTTACTCACCACATCGAGACGTGCATTCCGAGCAAGAAGTTCTTTAACTACTTTAATTCTATTGTACTCGACTGCTAACAATAATGGCGTCAACCCAGCACGATCAGTCGCTTGAATATTTGCACCCCGGTCCAGCAATAATTGCACTATCGCTAAACCAGCATCATCAACAGACTCAACCGCTTTCATGAGTGGCGTACGTCCCAATGCGTTCGCCGATTCAATATCTACTCCCCGATCCAACCAATATTTTACCGATTCAATACGTCCTTTTTCAATCGCATCAAAAATGTTTTTTGTTTTACCCTGCACCATCTTTTGAATACGTTGCATTGCAAAGAGCGGCATAAAGCCGCTCAATAAAAAAGCACATAATAATGAATTAATAAAACTATTTTTTGATAGCATCCCCTACACCCCTTCTTTCTTATCCGCCGTACTATGAATGGAGGCGAATCTCCTACCCCTTTGCCATCATACATAAGAGCCATCCTTCAAAACAATAATCGCAATGAAAAAGGCCCAATGAGAACATCATTGAGCCTTATCTTGTATCAATTTCATGATTGCGTTATCGCGCTTGCAACCGTCCTTGCGTATCTTCAGTTACCTGTACAGACGATCCATAATCACGTTGGGGCAATGTACCATTATCACCTTCAATTGCCACCCGACGACCACGAATAACAATTCGTTCACCCGGCGCAACATTACGAGATTCCTGATTTGATTCTACATACAACGTTTGCTTAGTATCATTCTTCACGGTAGTTTCTTTTGTTGTTGTAGATTTTTCAACAACGACGGTACGAGAAGGTGCATAATCATCATAATAATATGGGCGACCGTAATAACCACCCCAATATCCATAAGGACGTCGATATCCAAGACCAACTCCCCATCGACGACCACCCCATCCATAGCCGCCTCCCCAACGACCTCGCCATGCATTAAGTGACGGGGTGATACACCCTACACCAATGATAGCAAGCAGGAAAAACAGTTTTGTTTTTATTTTATTCAACATAACCTCTCCTTATTTTTAATAGCCAACTACATCAAGGGCTGCATCAACTGGCGTATAATAACCATAATCATCATAATCATCATAATCATCCCAATACGGGCCATCACCAATCCATACACCGCCACTCCAATAGCCACCACCTCGACGGCCACCATCATGGAAATGGCCTCTGCGACCTTCGCCACCACGTCGTCCACCATCACGACCTTCGCCGCCATGTGATACAGCAGCACGTCCACCGCCACCACCACCTGATACAGCAGCACGTCCACCGCCACCGCCACCATGGCCTCCACCGCCGTGACCTCCGCCACCACCGCCGCCACCGTGTGGAGCATACAATAATCCTGTCTGCGCTACACTTGCGATCACAAGCATAGATAACAATAATTTCTTAACTATATTCATATAGTTCTCCTTAAAATAAGACTTTAACCTCATATATTAATTCTATATGAAACAATCATAGCAGTTTTAAATGGCCAAAATCAAGGGTTTTCAACATGCATGATTTCTTATAGAATTGGCAGGCCATGTAGGAAATGATCCTAATTATACTGAAAAAGGCCCAGGAAAATCCCGAGCCTTTTTATAGTTCTCAAATATATGGCGCTAGCCGTTTATCGGCGATACCCACCATCACGTCTACGTTCATAACCACGGCCTCTACGACCCGAAAGAACACCGCCTACAACATCGCCAGTCACATCAGCCGCTGCATCAACGGTATCAACAGCCACATCAGCTGCTACATCAGTTGCGTATGGACGATCATAATCGCCTCTGTAGTATCCTCTATCGCCAGAATACTCTCTACCATCATAGTCGTAGCCATGATTACCAACTGTTACCCCTGTCTGAGTTGCCCCTGCAATAACGATTGCAGATAACAATAATTTCTTAACTATATTCATAATAGTTCTCCTGTGTTACATTGTACAAACATTAATTAATTCTATATGAAACAAGCATAGCAATTTAAAACATATAAAATCAATGGTTTTGAGCAAGCTTTGTTTCAACAAGAATCAACCGGGCAAGCAAGGCAATACCATCCAGTCACAAAAAAAGCCCGGGAATAGACCCGGGCCGTTTCATCGTATTTATATATACTCTATTTGTTTACTCACCATGATAAGCATCGGAGTGGCCTTGTTGATATCCGCGTTCTTCTGCTTGCTTATTTGATCTACGAAGGCGACGATCCTCATGGGCACCACTAACAACTCCAGCAACATTAGCCGTTGGACCAACGGTCGTATCAGCCGCTCTGTTAACTACACTATTGGGACTCTGATAATCTCCGTAATAGTCCTTATAACCTACCTCATCTACACCATAGGGACGGTCATAATCTCTATAATAGCCTTTCCTACCATAAAAATATCTCCCATCATGATAATAAACATGATTCCCATGATGATCCCTAGGTAATGGAGCTGCCTGAACCACGCTTGCCATAACAAGCATAGATAACAATAAAATTTTAACTACATTCATTATAGTCCCCCTTTATTACATTGCATAAACGATCATTTATTTATAAGGTTCTATTTAATCTCGAGTCGCATCTAATGCTTCTATAATGCGTTCACGTCTTTCTTCTCGTACCTCTGCCTCATTTTCCCTTTGTTCACGTGCATCTTCTCGACTGGCTCGCCGACGCGCACCTGCAATAGCACCTTCTCTACGAACAACTATTCTTGCCGCTCCATCGATAGGTTCCTCATCACAAGCGTATGAACAATTACCATAGCAATATCCATCTCGCCAATAACCGCCGGCATCTGCCGATCCCACCTGGGCAAGGCCAACGAGAGCAAACAATGCTAAGAACATTTTTTTAACTATATTCATAACGTTTCCTTTCCATTATCAATGGCCTACTATCTCCAATAATGATGCCGTCGATAATGACGATCTGCAATTGCATCGCCAATACTCCCTACAACACCACCTACGGTATCGGCAATCGCTTCACCACGGCTATAGTAAGGGCGACCGTAATAACCGTAACGATATGGATACCCATAGTAATCATAATCATCATAATCATCGTAATAATATGATGGGCGATAATAACGTCGATCATATCTTCGGTGATACCCGAACAGCGCTTCTGCAGATCCCACCTGCACAAGACCCGCAAGAGCAAATAATGCTAAGAACAATTTTTTAATTGTATTCATAAAAATCCTCCTTTTTGAAATAAAGGCAATAATCCATTTTAAAAACAAAAAATTCTATATGTAATAAAGATACCAAGTTAAGAATAGAAAAAGCAATAGTTTAAAGGCTTTTTCCCCATTTATAGCCAATTGTATAACGCAACCATTTTTTGCCATAAAAAAGACCCGGGAATAGATCCCGAGCCTTACAAAATCAATTACTTTGACGTTATTTATTGCATGAAGCGCAACAATTAGAATTGCACGTCATTGCAAACATAGCGAGACTTAACACACCTGCAGCCAAACATACATACCGTAGTGTTAATGCAAGAGCTGGCGTATCAATCATAAATTTAGTTAAAAATAAATCAAAACCAAACGGGTAAAGACCAACCATGATTGCAGCTAATGCCGTTAAAACCCACGCCACTTTTCCACAACAATGAACCAATGATTTCATGACTTCTCCTTAAAAAAAATGTTTAAAAATGTCTATCTTCTTGAAATACCATAAAAGCATTTCATACGCAATGTTTTACTGATTCAGAAACTTTATTAGATCCAATATCAGCAATGATATTCGTACTTATATCTAACTACCTACTACCTAATTCTTGCTCAGTTAAAATAACCTCACGTCCTTTTCTAATATCAATGTTATCGTATTCAGCACAAGCTTTATTGAATCGAGCAATCAACGGATCGTTTAATTCAATTTTGTTCTGATTTATCAAACTATCTACAATTTCTTTCATTTTCCAAATACCCAATTGCTCACCTGAGATAATGAGCGGATCTCGTTGGTCAAGCTTGTTGCTCACCAATGGCACCTGCGTAGTTGCCCATCGCGCCCAAGAACCAAGAGCGGAATATTCATTCGCTTTTTCTACAATGCTACTAAAGACTGACGAAACTGCATAGGGCACCCGTTCTTTCCGCCACTCAGGCCTATCATCCGCACCAGGTACATATTTTCTTGCACGAGCAATAGCTAACTCTCCCGCATGACTTACCGCTTCTAAATCTAGATGCTGCACTCCATGCGATTCTGGCTTAATAAAAAGATACTTTTTATCGCCAGCATGTTGACCCCAATGAGTAAATATATCAAATAATATCGTCTGCTTATTAGTCGGTAGTCCTGGCACATCAATACCTAAATTCTTCTTAGATCTATCTTTTCGATACTCATAAAAATGGGTTGATTGCCGCTGATATACCTTTGGATATGATTTTAACCAATTAAAGATTTTTTCTTGATGATCTGCAAGCACCCACATGCCTTCTTCAAACCCTTGTCCTTTATCGTATGAAAGCTTATATAAATACCAGATAAAGTCGCGAATCAAATCTTCGGATATCTTTGGAACTGAGCCATTAAGCACCTTTAGCATGATTTTTTTTCCATCAGACCATGGAGCACGCTCTAAAAGAATATCCAATTTTTGTAACGCATTATCAACCAAAACCCCTGCATCACCTTTTAATTTTTTCAATGCAGTAAGTTGATTTTTTAACGCAGTACCATCTTGCAGTAATTTTGTCCAAGCCTTCACTTGATCATCCATAGTGACCACCCGTTCCGCCAGCTCCCAATCTTCTTCTTGAGCCGCAGATGCCCCACCTTCCATTCCCTTATAAATTGTATCAACTTCACTTACCAAACCTTTTACAGTACGATCTTCCCCAACATTCTGCAAAACATCTTGACCTCCAAGTTGTGCGATCCCTCGTTCACGTTGTTCTTGCTGTATTCTATTTTCAACCTCTTGCTCCACGGATGTCTTGGGACCAGCAAACCAACTCTCACCTTCTCTTGTTGCTTTATCTTTAGCCGCTTTACGTTCGGCACGTATCTGCTTAGTAAGTTCCTTACGCCGCGCCTGATCTGCCACCTCTTGTTGCTGCTGCGCGCCCATCTCTTGATTATATCGCTGCCATTCAGAAAGACGTCGCTCTCTTTCAGCAGCTGGTGATATAGGCACAAAAAAAGCAGTCATACCAATCAAAACCATTATTTTTTTCATTACTTTCATATAAAACTCCTTAATTTTAAACCCCCACAATATATTCTATATGAAAACATAATAGCATTTTGACCACGCAAACCGCAACACTTATAAAATAAAAAACCGCCATCTGGACCCAGATAGCGGCATAAGAAACAAAAATTCAATAGTTATTCCGGCAAATGTATCTCAATATCGCCCTTATTGACCTGGCTCACGCAAACGCTGAGCCTCATCAAGCAAAGATTTCACTTTTTCATTCTGCGTATAAAATGATACCGGATAACCTTTTTTATTAATTGCAGCTGGATCAGCCTTTCCTTTCAATAATCTTTTAATAACCTCAATACTACGTTGTTTATCTTCTGCCTTATAATGAACCTGCACACGATGCATGAGCGGCGTAAACCCACGACTGTCACGCGCGTCGACACTGGCTCCGTCATTGAGCAATACACGCGTGGTACCAAGCTGATTGCTATTAACTGCAAAAAATAGGGGCGTCCAATTGAACCATCCGGGGCATGACTGATCAGGGTCAGCGCCTGCAAGTATGAGCTTATAAACCAAATTTCCCACACCCTTTTCAGCAGCCAAAGCCAGCACGCTTTTTTTAGAACGCGGGTCAATATAGCGAACGTCCGCACCCTCACGAATTAATTGATGCGCTTGCTCGTATTGTCCCTGACTGATTGCAGAAAATAGAGGACTTGGTTCCTGCGCGGCTTCTTTAACTTCCTCTTGATCAGCCATTTCTTGCACCACAGCATGCGGTGCGTTTTGCTGTTGAGGTGCATCGCCCCGAGGAATGCCAAAAACACCCATTATTAAGTTAGAAATAATCATAGTTTTAACGATATCCATACACATTCTCCAAATATAATTAATCCATACATATATAGTACATAAGCATCTTATGATGACCAAGCAAATAAGAAAAACATACTACTGCAAATCACCGTTGTTGTTGTTTATTTGCATGAGCCAGAAGCAGTTGATGCACTTTTGGATGATGATCTGGCTTTGCATAATCCCATGCGGAACATGATTGCCGAATGATTGTACCGTTATGACGCACCACTTTAGTTTTTGCTTCTACATCAGCTTTGTTATTAAGCAATAACTCGACCATCTGAGGACCAATTTTACATTGCTTATCATTAGATCTACATAGTGCATATAGCAAAGGAGTATCAGCAGCAGGCTTAGTTACAGTATTAACATTTGCATTACCATTAAGTAATATCTGAGTAGCCTCTACTTGATCCGCGGCAATTGCAGAAAAGAGTGGTGTGCGGCCGTCTACAGAACATACCGCATTAGGATCAGCGTTTAAATCAAGAAATCTCTGAACAAACAAATTACGCTGAGCAGCCAAGGCCAACAAATTTCTGTCAAAAAGTGGTTGCTCGCTCTCTGGTGTATCGCTCTTTGGTTTCAGAGGGGCATAATTTGGATTAATCGTTACATAACCAGCCTCTGCTAGACCCAACCAACCATTTACCTCTTCAGGTTTAACATCTACATATTTTTTATTTATTTCTTTATATCTAGCTTTGATCATTATATCAAATAACACCCGGCTTGCATCTTGCTTAACCTGCACGTGTTCTTCTTGAATAGCCTGCAATGCTTCTTGCTGCAATCTGGTCGCTTGCAGAAGTGATTCCCCCTTTTGCTCAACAGCCAGTTCTTTTCTCTCTTCAGCATTGTTCTGTAGTAATTCCTCAAGTAACAAGTCGTCAATTTGAGCTCGGTTAAAACCTGGTAAGAAACGTAAGTCTTTCGCTAAATCTCTACAATATTTACAAGCAACTTCAAGCAACGCTCTTCCCGATTTTGGATCAACATAGCCTGGATTAATAGTCGCCTTACCCTTTCGAACTTCACCGAGCAATTGTTTCGCTACTTCATACTCAGCAACACAAGCCGCATTAAAGACTGAATGACTAACATCTTTCTTTGCCACAACTACCGGATCGCGGCTTTCTTCATCAACTGCTGGGCGCATTTCTTGTTGCGGTACTTGTTGTTGTAATGCTATAGCACCATCTTGAGGAGACCCTACCCCCAACAACGCCAACCCTGCTGTCAATAGAGCTTCTGCCATATTCATAAAAAACCTTTCTGTTTAGTTACGCTGTGATTATACCTGTGCCACACAGCTTAACGCTTAACAATAAGAATTTAAAGTCATAAAAACAAAATCTTTTTAAATAGATGATGTTGTCACATTCATTGCAATGAAAACATAACACTCACGGTCGAAAAACGCACCTTTACGCATATACTATTATTTTGCTATGCTACAGCAATGTATTAATACAAAGTATAAAAACGGTAAATAATCCATATGCTATTCCTTTTATTTTTAATCGCTCAAATCACACTCATGATTTTCATGTTATTACATGATTGGCTTGATATTCCACCATTTACCAATATCAAAGCATTACGTGAGAAACATTCCTTAAATGAGTTAATTCTTTCCACATTGGTGAATGCCGGAACAATCGCGTGGTGCCTAATAATCTTACGTACTTACTATCCAGGACCATACCCATGCTGGGTAAAAATAAATTGGATAATTATCTATACGCTCCTTACGGTTGGCACAATCTGCGCATGGTGGCTTCCCTATATTTTTGGGAGTTCACCGGCACGTAAAGAGGGATTGAGCGAATATAAACACACACATACCTTTTTGCCCGCTCGCGGTGATAATACCGTTCCTAATACATTACATATACTCATACATATACAAGTTTGGTTTTGTTGTGTAGTGTCTTGGTATTTGTTATTACAAAAATAATACGGCTATAATCCGTGCATAAAGCTACGTCATCAAAAGAGATCTTTTGCGCATACACAACCATTTTGCTATGATAAGCAAAATAGCAGATAACAGATTAATAAAGGGATACTTATATTATGGGCATTCAGGCAGGTCTTGTTGGATTACCAAACGTCGGAAAATCAACACTCTTTAACGCACTGACCAAATCATCAGTACCAGCGGAAAATTACCCATTTTGTACGATCGACCCCCATGTGGCCATCACTGAAGTCCCCGATGAACGCCTTGCAAAACTTGCAGAAATCTTTAAATCACAAAAACTAATTCCTGCAACGGTAACATTTGTAGATATCGCAGGGCTGGTCAAAGGAGCCGCATCTGGTGAAGGACTCGGCAACCAGTTTTTAAGCCACATCAGAGAAGTGGATTTAATTTTACATGTCCTCCGCTGCTTTGAAGATCCTAATATTACCCATTCTGGTGCCACTATCGATCCCGTAGAAGATTATGATATTATTATCTCCGAACTTATTTTAAAAGATTTAGAATCTATCTCTAAACGAATCCCTCGTGTAGAAAAAGAAATCAAACTACATCAAACCAAACCTAAAGAGCTGAAAGAGTTTACTGCTGAACTAGCGTTGCTGCAAAAACTACACACACTTCTTGATGCTAGCAACCTGCATGGCGCACAGGAGCTCCTAAAGACCTCCGATGCTGTTACTGTTCCACTTCTTGCACCAAAAAAATTTCTTATCATCGCTAATACCGCTGAGCACGAGATGGAAAATAATGCATACGAAAATAATAAACATTACCAAGCGCTCATTAAAAAATTTGGTGCGGATAAGGTTATCCCAGTATGCGCCCGCCTTGAATGTGAGCTATCACAGCTTGAGCCGGATGAAGCACGAGAAATTATGGATCTTGCAGGCATAGAAGAACGTAGCCTGAACAGTATCATCAAAAAAACCTATGCAAATCTTGATCTCATCACTTTTTTCACCTGCGGTCCAAAAGAAGCCCACGCATGGCCGATCAAATCAGGTATGACCGTACGCGCTGCAGCAGGAGAAATTCATTCTGATCTACAACGAGGTTTTATCTGCGCTGATATTTTTAACTGTGCCGATCTTTTTGAATTTGGCAGTGAAACCGCGCTCAAAGAAAAAGGTAAACTCCGCAAAGAAGGACAGGATTACTTGGTACGTGATGGGGATCTGTTGAATATCAAGTTTAATGTGTAGCTAAGACCTTTTCCAGAAATGCCCATTATAGCCTATTCGGAAGCTAATCTCGCATGAGTTCGACCTAACGAGTTCTTATATTTTGTCGTATTTATTGTTGTAAAAATTATGCGAAATTAAAAACTTTTTACAGAATTATTGATATTCGAACATAGTCGTTGCGAGCTAGCGAAGCAATCTAGCCTCATAAAGTGACACCATAAGAAATCACAGGCTGGATCACCACACTGCGCACAGAAGCTGCGCTCCGTTCGTGATGACGCAAAGGCAACATCCTTTATCTTTTTGCAATGCATCATAATATACCGCTTAAATACATTGATGATTAGCGTCTTAGACTAAATCCCCTTTATTTGTTATCCACCCGCTCATCCCAAACGGCCGCCGATGCGTGTCATTCGTCTTATTCACCGAGAATCAATCTGTTGATTTTCAACAAGAGGATTGTGTACAATAGCATTGAATGGAGCACAAATAAGGAGATTTCCATGAAAATGATAAAAATAGTTCTTGTATATGGCCTCACTATTATATCCCCTTTATATCCGTCAGCTGCACCAGGAGATGTAGAGACTCACGCTGCAATACAAGCGTCATTAGAAGATCCTGCGGCAATCCGGGCACAGTTAGAACGCGAGCGGAGGCTTGAAGCCTTTCGAAAGCAAGAGGAAGTGCGTATACGCGCTGGAAAAGAGAAAAAACAAGGGACTCTTCATCGCCAGAAAGAGGCCGCTGGGCCAATAGCAACTCAGGAAGATACAAAAGAGGAAGAAGAGAAAGATGCTCAAGAACCTGAAACAATAAAATTATATACACCATATTCCGATCCCAAACTCAGAACGGTGCTCGGCAACGTTCCAAGAGCTATCGGAGAACATATTGAATCACTTGCAACACCAAGCCAATTTGGTGACCCTAATGCACCCAAAGCACTCAAACACATAAAAATCGCAGGACTTCAGGAAGCTGTCGCCGATATTAGCCCCGACGGCACATTCATTGCAACGGGATCTACAGATGGGCATGTATATCTACGGGAGCCAAGCGAAGGTAAAATATTCGATAAGTTTCGTGTATCAGAGCGAGAGATCGTGAAAATCCTGATCTGCAATAACACGCAACTCATAGTTACTCAGGATAGCGATGACAAGATATATATCTATGATAGAAAGACAAGAACACTGTTACCCGCCTTCACTTCTCCCTCACGCATAATATCTATTGCTGTAAGTAAGAATAACGCATTCATTGTCACCGGATGCACCGACCATAATGCATATGTTTGGAGCATACGCACCGGAGAATTACTCTTTACTCTCACCGGTCACACCGCACCAGTAAAGTTTGTTGCTATAGACCCTAAAAATATGTTTATCGTAACCGCAACATCCGACCTTAATGAGCCTATACGGATTTGGAACGCCACCAATGGAAATATTTTATATAGCAATGAAACAGGATTTCCTATAGGACCACAATTAGAATATAAAAAATGGGGAGCGGTAACATCGTTAGCTATCAGTCCAAATGGAAATTTCATCGCCGCAACGATCAATGCAACTGCCTACCTGTGGAGCGCTACCTCAGGAAAATTGCTGTATAGCTTAGACCACGATAATGCAATCACAGCATTGGCCTTCAGCCCAAATAACAAATTCCTTGTTACGGGAGGAGGCCAAACGATAAACGTGTGGCAAATCAGCAGTGGCACCTTATATAAAAAAATAGCACCGGGAAAACAACTGTTGACATTCAGCAGAATAGAGACTATTGCGGTGGGTAACAACAAGTTCATTGCTATTATCGGTGCAGCCCCCCTTCTTCTAAGTATATGGGATCTCGAAACTGGGAAGCTCTTACAAAAAGCAAAATCCTCTCCGGAATGGTCATGGCCGTCTATACCATTGATCATTAGTCCTGATGATCAATTTATTGTTACTTATAGCAATAAAGACAACGAAATAGATATATGGAAACCCAAACCCTCGCTCCCTCCCATCGCTCAGCTTGCACGTGAACAAACATTCATGCCTGAAATAATCAAAAATATGCAGGAACTTATAGCACAAGCGCAAGCGATCCAAAATTTTTCTCCCGAGATTATCAAGCAAATGGAATACGAATTACAATATCTGACCAGACTTGATCCTGCCGCAGACGAATCTAATCATATCTATATAACGCAACAAACCATTAAACGTCTTTTTAATAGGGGAAACAATGATATACGAAATCTGGCACTTATGACTCAGGCAACGGCAATACCTAATTTCCCGCCGTATTCCATCTTGAACATGCAATCTATCATTCGTACCATAAAAACGTATGATCCTGCAGCAGAGGAATCAGAAAAATTGTACGCAAAACAGGAAGAAGACCTTACAAAGCTTTTTAATGAAGGTCAAGCCGCAGCACAATTGATCACTCCCGTCATTATCTACACCCAGCGGTTACTTGAACAAGCGAACAAAATGCCTGATTTCCCCCAAAAGGAAAAAGACCGAATGTTAGGTGCTACTAAGGGATTAAAGGCAAGAATCGAGTCCGACATCGGCATGGTAAGAGGAGGAAAGCATCTCAGTACTTTGGTCACCAACACTAAAGAGCATATTACGAAAATAGCCAGTGAGGCAATGCTATCTCCTACCTTGTCACACGCACGTCAGCTACTACAACACGCCGATCAGATGCCCAACTTCCCCCAGATACTGAGAGAAAAAATACAGGAATGGGTTGACCGTCTGACAAATATTATTGATGGCACTTCTGCACTTGCACTACAAGCCGACTTTGATTTTCAAACTTTTATTCGCGATGCAACAGCAGAAATCGACACCGCGTTTGAACAAGGAAAACAAGAACATATAAAACAAAGCATGGTTGGCCCAGCAGCTGATTTAGGGGGCATGGGAATACAGTAGCCTCAATCAACCAAATCATGTTGCATAAAAATAACTTCACGCCCGCGGCGAACATCTAAATAATTATATCCTACTAATGCCGCGTCAAACCGCTGTATGGCTTGTTGTTGGAGGTTATTGAGTTTCTTCTTTTTACTCAAATCATGCACAATTTCACGCATCTTTTTAATACCAAATGTTAACCCCAAATTTTCATACTGCCGCATGCAACTGGTATCACGACATAACTGCGCTATTACTTCACGCCACCTCATCGCCACAGCATGCGGAATCACTTCATGGCGAGCAGTTGCAGCATCTAATAATGATGGCTTATATCTTTTTTTTATAACATACCGCAGATAATCCCTTAAATGCGCAAAGCGATCCGATAAATACCGCAACCCATATCCTTCTGGCTCAATAAACATGTACCCGTTTGGAAGCAACCCAAATAAAATATGATGATTATTATGCGGCAACAGTAACCGCTCACGCAGCTCCTTTGGTATATCAATACCATAATGGGGCGTGTAATACTCTTTAAAATGAGAAGAAATCCGCTGATACACCTTGCTATACCGAAACAAAAAATTAAAAACAACGCTATTAGCATCTTGCAGCACATACATACCTTCTGCCACCTGCTGACCGGAAATAGATGCAATCGCATCCAGGTACCAAATCAACGAACAGATATCTTCTAAATGTTCCTGCTCTGTTTTATCTTTAAGATATGCAGAAACACCATATGTCAGCAAATCTGCCAGAACATACCCGCCACGCACTTTTTTCTGTCGCACGACCTGCTCTGTCAGATTATCTACCTTTTTTTCAACAGAAACGTTATTTGCTAGAAAAAAGGCTACTATTATTGCGATACATATACGCGGCACAAACATACAAACCCCTATTACATGTTACCCATCTCATGCCATTCCCACACTCCAGCAATTTCATACAGACATATAGTAAGAATACAAAAAAAATATAATAAACAAAACGAAAGGCGGCAAATGGCTGTTTAAAAGCCGATAAAAACAAAGAAATACGCCTACACGCTATGATCAACAGCGGTAAAACCCATGCTTGCCACCAAGCTGTTGACAGCTATCACCCCCCGTACTACCCTATTTATAATAGAATAAAAATAGTTTGTACGCAGTGTTAGCACAGATGAGGCATATATCATGAATGAAAATCGATCGATCGGGTCACTTTTACTCTTAACTCTAACCTTTCAAATAAGCGGTATACCGCTCATCAATCATCCCAAAAGAATAGCCGCGCTCACTGCTGCCACCGCCCTTGTGTATCAAAAAGCAAAACAATATCAAGAGTTCAAAAAAGATTTCGCCTACTGGGATTGGAAGGCTATTGGCACTGATGATGGAGAAAATTACAACCCAGACTTTACGTTACACCCCGATGATCTACCTGAAGGAATGTATTTTGGCGCAAGTAATGCTGCAATACAATCAGAGGGGGGTATTATAGACAGTACCTACAACCACTCTCGCCACCGCGCAAAATATCCAGCATTACAGGGAGACGCTAACCAATCATGGTTGCGTTGGCAGGAAGATTTAGAACTTATTAAAAAGCTTGGGCTTAATCAATATAAATTTTCTATTGAATGGAGCCGTATACAACCAACGCCCGATACATTTGATATGGATGTATTAAAAGAATATGCTTCACGATGTATACAGCTGATAAAGAACGGCGTAACTCCTTTTATCACCTTCCATCACTATAGCGATCCGGCATGGTTCATGTATCCAGACGGAGAAACCCCTGTTGGTTTTGAAACCGAAGAAAATAGCAAAAAATTTGTAGAATACTGCTGCACGGCTTTTGAATACATAGATAAAGAATGTAAAAAAGCGGTTAAAAACCGTTCACGAGCAGAAAAAGAACAATTAATGCCTCGATGGATTACCATGAATTCTCCAAATGCATATGCCCTCAACGGCTATTTTCGTGGAGAGCGTCCACCACAAGCAACCAACATGCAACGGGCATTGGACGTATACGAAAACATCCTCAATGCGCATGGCGCCGTATATCGAGCAATTAAAAATAGTGATACGAATGCACAAATCGGCATATCACACAATATCTTCCAACTTGATCCTTTCTTTGATGAGAACAAATTTATACTCTCTGCATATGCATCATGGGGAATTGGATATCTAAAATCATGGTTCGGTAACTGGCTTTCAAATAGCGCTGGATGCCGATTCTTTACTGACAAGCAACTGACTATGCTCATCCCATTTGTGGCATCAAAAAATATGCGCCCAGACCGATTACTAAAAGCATTATACAATCGAAACACCGTAAACCCTGACGAAAGAACAATCGATTTCATCTGCTTAAATTATTACAGTCATAATGGTATGGATAGCTCTAAAGATCCATTCCCGTACCCAAATGAAATCAAAACTGATTTGCCACGATACACCATATATGCTGAAGGGCTCTATCGTGCAGTTAAAGAAGTATCGAATTTAGTAACAAAACCATTAGGCGATATCCCAATATATATCGTTGAAAATGGTGTTGCTGGGGACGATAACCTGAGAGCATTATTGCTCAACCGAAGTCTTTATGCAGTATCAAGATTATACAAAGAAGGATATAACATAGCTGGATATTCTCATTGGACTTTATATGACAACGCCGAATGGGCAGATGGTTATGATATATATTCTTTCGGCCTTGCTGATAAATATCGCAATATAAAAGAAAGCGGACTCCATTACGCAAGACTCATTGCGCCTTTTACTCAAAAAAAAGATAGATTGCAGTTCACTACAACAAACAAAGAACAAGAAAAAAAACCAAAATTTGGCCGTCGATATACACCTAAATTGAGCTAATTATTTTTTAGATATCTTATCAAAGGGATGCATCACCATGCATCTCTTTTTGTATACATACAACTCATAAAAAAAGATCCCAAATCGCTGCATTACAACTTTCTGGGATCTTTACATCACATTCTTATACAAAAGCCTGCCAAGTATATATCGTATAATTCGATTTTAATAACGCACATCCTGCGCTACATCGCGCGCTGATATGTCCAAATCTCTCAGCATTGCGTCTCTCACTTTCTCACGTCCGACCCTAATAGTTTCCAATTGCTCCGCAAGGTCCCCCTGTGGAAGCTGTAATAAAAATTCAAATGGCTTTCCGTGATCGAACATTCCTATCAATGCAATCCCTGCCACCGTATTTTTATATTCGTGCTCAAAGTTTTCGATTTTAAAATCATTACCAAATGACGAACTTCCTCGATATGCAGTTCGGGCAATATATATCGCTTGTTGCAAATCACCTGCATGCAAAGCTCTCAATAAATCTATAAACGCTGAATCCGCTGGCGCAACCAACTGCCGATCTGCTGCCAGCTGACGACCGATCGATGGTATGAGCAACGCGGTAATGTCCTTATTATCCGGATTGTCTTGTGGGATATGCCCTTCATACGCGGGCCGTCCCTTATTGATCCCTTGTATCATTCTTTGTATCATATAACGCACATTTCTACGCGCTCCTTTATCATCGGTTATAATGAGCGCTGTCAATAATGGCTCCATGAGATTTTTTATTAAATCCGGTAACCGTTCTTTCTGCTGTTCTTTTAAGTTCGCAAACGACACACGTTTTTGTAATTCTGCCTTCTGTGCTTCGACACTCTGCTGTTTGATTTGCAAAGCACGAGTGTTTTCTGCTTGGCGCTGTTCTGTTTCTGTTTTTTGTTTAGCCAAATTCTGTTCAAGTTTTTGCAAACGTAAAGCTTGTTCTTTTTCTTGTTCTGTTAATTCCTGCTTGCGATTTTGACCTGTAAGCACCCCTTTTTGCAACTGCTCAATGCGTGCCTTCACCTGCTCTTCTTCTCTTCTTTTTCTTTCTCGTAATACTTCTGCATGCCGACGATGCTCCTCTTGTGCAGCAACTTCCTCTGCAGACGGCATCGGTTGCGCCGCTACTGCCGGCACTCGCTCAACTCGTCTTGGTTGTTCCAACGGTTCTCTACGAGGGGCCGCTTCTGTCGGCCCAGTAGCTCTTCGAACGAGACGCTCAAGCGCTGCTGCATCCCTACGTTCCAGCTCTTGGTTTCTCCGTTGCTGCTCGCGCTGTCGTTCCAACATGCGTGCCAATTCTCGCGATCGGCTTTGCTGTGATTGCATTGCCACTGTCTGCACGCTACTGCTTATCAGTATTATCCCTGCCAATACATATATACATAAAACTTTCATATCTCTTTCCCCTTTAATCAGTTAATACTTGGATTCACTCATTGCAGTGTAGCAAAATCGACATGCCAGAAGCAATATCTAATATGCATGCCTTGTTCTAACTGAATTTTGCCAGCACCTAAAAAGAAATGACTAGGGAACTTTGGCTTCATCCGACATGCATCAACCGCTGCTACCATGCATTGACAAACAATAAGAGCATTAATTATATTCAAGCAATCTTTCTCACTCCCCTAAAGAAGGAATTTGTATGAATAGGATTACTCTATTTTTATTATGTACCACTTTTCTGTGCCCCGTGCTTGTTGTGACATCTATCAACACTACGCACTACAATGATGACTGGGTCAACACCTCCCTTAAAAACATGTCCTTGCGCGAAAAAATCGGACAATTATTTATCCTTGCAGCAGTTGCTGATGAATCTCGCCACAAAGATTTTATGGTAACCGCACCATATAATATAACAACTGATTACATAAAACATATCATCACTACCTATCGCCCCGGCGGCATCATTTTTTTAGGGAAAGGAACAACAAAACATATTGTCGATGCCACCAACATGTACCAAACATTAAGCACATCCCCCCTTTTAATTGCACTTGATGCGGAATGGGGACTTAGTATGCGACTGCAAGATGCGGTAGTATTCCCTCGCAATACAATAGTAGGCGAAATTAATGATGTCGACCTCACCTATCAAATGGCACAAGAAATTGGTCGACAACTTACGCTCATTGGCGTTCACTGTAATCTTGCACCGGTTGTGGATGTTAATAATAATCCACTCAATCCCATAATTGCCACACGATCGTTTGGTGACAACCCTGAACTGGTTGCCCAACACAGCATCGCCTACATGCGTGGGCTTCATGATGCTGGTATACTATCTTGCGCAAAACATTTTCCGGGTCACGGAGATACCACAACCGATTCGCATCATGATTTGCCCGTCATTGAACACACAAGAAGCCGTTTAGATACCATTGAATTATATCCATTTAAAGAGCTTATAAAAGCGGGGACCCCTGCAATTATGACTGCACACCTGTGCGTACCGGCACTTGAGCCGACACGAATACCGACCAGTCTTTCTCATACTGTTGTCACTGATGTACTCAAAAATGAACTCGGGTTTACTGGTTTGGTGATCACCGACGGTCTTGGTATGAAAGGGGTAACACAACAATATGCACCAGGAGATATTGAGCTCCAGGCATTCCTTGCTGGCAGCGATATGTTGCTCTGCCCCGTTGATATGCCAAAAGCAGTCGCACTCATTGAGCAAGCCATCATCAATGATACAGTTTCAGAACAAGAATTAGATGCACGTGTTATAAAAATTTTGAAAGCAAAACAATGGGCTTTTTCACAACATCCTGCATCACTACATCCTGTATATGATTATGAACAGCTTCATACAGCACATGCATATGATCTGCAGAAAAAACTCACCCTAAAAGCTGACGCTATAACGGCTGGTCAGTTCCAAGAGTTTACACCAACTCAAAAGTAAAAATATATCGGCGAATGCATCATCACATGCATCCGCCGATATTTCATACCTACCAAAAAGCTTCTTATTTTGCCGCAACGCGCTGCAGCACTTTTAATTGATCGCGCTGGTCTTGCAAATACCGCTGCAAATACTCAATGACTGACGCCGCTTGCCTATCAAGCAACTGTTGATAATTCTCTGGCTTGCTCGCATGAGACCATGTATCGTTTAATGTTTTCTTAACAACTTCTTTTAATGCTACTGAATTATTAAGCGCTGCAAGCATTGCATCCAATGCATCTATAGCAACTTCGGCAATCAGTTTATTGACAAATAACCGCCGCAACGGCTTAAAAATCTGAGCGCGTGCGATAGCCACAAGCAAATATGCATCTCGCTTTCTTTGCTGCCATCCTGCGTTAATTGGAGCTGGAAACTCGAACCCATGTTCTTGTTTTGTAATAGAGCCATTAGATAATGCCTGTATGCGATTAACTATGTTTGTATACAAAACAGACAACAGAGAATGTCTGAACTCTACCATAAAATTACGAAAATCTTCTGTTGTTTCAGCCCCGACGCCTGCCTGTTTGACAATGGCGACTATACCATTGCAAACCCCCGATAGGTCATTATGTTCAAGTGCTGAAATCACCCCTTTTAGCCGATTTTTATATAATGCGTAGGTAGTGATATCATTGATATACTCTTTGTTATTAATCACATCATCGAATGACTCTTGATCCGCCTTTTTGACTCCTGTATCTAATGCAACAAGGCCATTCATTAATTTCTTATAATTTTTTGTTATATTAAATTCTTCAAGCGTCATTAATAAAAGACCATATGGCTCAATCATTTTAACAAAATCTTCTTTTGAAAATCCAAGCGCTACTAAAGAACCAACGCTATTTTTTAGTAACATATCAAACAGTTTATATATATCTTCACCTCGTCTAAATAATGCGGTAAATCGTGCTTGCACCTTATGAGCAAGAGCGTCCCCGTATATTCTATGCAACTCTTTGTACAATTGTGCTCCTTGGTACGACTGAAGACGTAATGATTTTGCCGAAGTACCCTTTTTACCTTTTTGGACTCCTTTTAGTTCAGCCTGCTTTTGTACTTCTGCCTGCCCATCTATTTTTTTAGATGTTGCTCGCGCTGCACGCAATAGTCGTAGTACAGCCATCTCTTTTGCATGCGTATCATATAAAGCAGCTAACTTGTTTCGATTATTCTTAAATAATAAGTCATATTGCCTTACAATTTCATCCTTATTGTCCGGATTACTTTTAATGAGTTTAGCAAGCTTATCTATACTATCTTTCTTTTTATCACCAACCCGTTTAGTCATTTTTCGCAATGCACCTTCTAAGGCAGGAAATGTTGTAATAGTTTCCCAATGTAAAAGACTATCCATGTCTGTAACAGCTACAGGAACCACTAACTCTTGAGCGCTCTGACCAGGCGTAAATGTTTTTTGATAATTATCAATTAATACAGATAACAGAGAAAGAATCAGAACCCTATCATCTTGCTCCATAACATCTACATACAATAACTGTTTTTGGATTGTAGCTGATAATCGTCCTGCAAGCTCTTTTGATTTAACACCCTTGCGCATTACAACTTCAGGCTTAGATAACAACCTAAGGACCGGCTCATCAAATGATGCGCCCACAGCTCCTAAACCAAGTTTTTGCTGCATTCTGCTATCTGAATCATCAAGCCATGAATCTAGTAAATAGGGAGGTGCATCATTGCTAGGACGCTTATAATGCAAAAAATCTTTATTTATACAGAGCATCAGTAAAAACTCAACCAACTGATCTATGCTTCTTGCTGCTGTTATCGCTTGAATCACTTGATCGTTTGAAATGTACTTATTTGCATCATTCTTCGGCTCTTGCGCAGGGATTCTATATAATCCTGCAAATACAACCACTAAATAGCGCATCGATTGTGGATCAAGCCTATCCTTATTAAATAATGCCTGTCCAAACAAATGCACTGCAGCGGATACTATGGTATCAAGATTATTATTCACATGATCTAAATTATCACATTTATTTTCTTCTAAAAATGCATCAAATTGTGCATCACGAATCTCTCGCAATTCTGCACGCTTAAAAAAGTGGTCATTCTGCAAAAGTTCTGTGCACGATTGTTTCACACTTTTTTTATAATTTTCAAGGGTCACTGGATATGACGTACTCTCCTCAGGCTTTATACATGTTCTTGAAAGTGTTACTAATGTATCAATTAACAAGATATCTGATTGTTGCTTCTGTTCATCGGTTAATACTGCAAGCGCTTGTTCGTCAAGCAATGGCAGTTCAGTTTTGCCTTGAGTAGCTCTACCTTTTGACGATTTACTAGCTTGTATTTCAGCAAGAAAATCTCTGCGATCTCCTGTTGGCTTTGGAGAAATAGTCTTGACTGCTGGCGCAACTGGTGCTCCTGGTAAGGGTGGTGCCAGTGGAGCTACAGGAATACTTTTTACCGGAGGAACAGTTGGAATAACATATGCTCTTTCCAGAACATTTGGTGCTGGTGGATCATTCGGAATGGTTAAATTTACGACGGTATTACCAATCTGAGATCCATTATCAAATGCATATAACAAATCGGAAACAGCAAAAATATAGGCTATACATACAATAAGCCGCATTAAAAACAGAATAATTTTTTTTTCACTCATCATTATTACTCCATGTAACTACTACAACAATTTTGCTATCAATATCATATGAACTCTACTGGACAAAAACCCCTACCAAATCAGAAGCCCGCTAATGCAGCTTGTTCTTCAAAATATTCCTGTCGAGCTTGTTCTGCATGTTTCTTAGCTTCTGCTTCTTGTTCTGTTACTTGTTCAACATTTTCTTGCGGCACAATACCAACGGATGCGCTTTCAACACCCACTGCTCTTTGTAATACTTCCAGCTGATCCCGCTGCAATGTTAAATACTCCTGGATGTACATTACAATCGCACTAACTTCAGCAGTAAGCAGTGCTTGATAATTAGCCGGCTTGGCACCAGACCATCGCTCATCTAATGTTTTTCGTACTACTGCCTGCAATGATTGCGCTTTACGTACATCTTCAAGTGCTTTATCAACCGCACCTATAAGCCCTGCATCCATAATGGTTTTCCCTACAAATACCTGCTGTAGTGATTGCAATGATTGAGCTTTGACGAGCGCAACCAATAGATATGGATCTCGCGATCTGCGGGTCCATCCTGTATCTGCGGATGGTTCAGGCAAGGTAAATGCATGTTCTTTTTCTACGATACCACCCTGAGATAATGCTTGTATGCGACTAACTATTTTTAAGTAGAATATCTCACTGAGCGTTTTTTCCATTTCGTTCATCAACATACTAAATGCCGAAGTGTTAGTAATGTCGATACCAGCAGACTGCATTACTGCAATGCCTCCCTCACCACGTACCGGATTTTTAGAAAGATATAGATCGGCTTGCTTAACCAGTTGCTCTATAGCAGTACGCACTTCACCAATGTCAAAATTATCAAACGCTATTCGTATGTTTTTTAATCGATTTTTATACAATGCATACGTTGTTATATCATGAATATATTCTTTATTATTCACCACTGCATCAAAAGATTCCTCATCAGCTTTTTTAGTTGCTGTATCTAATGCAACCAATCCATTAACTAATTTTTGATACTCTTTTGTTTTATTAAACTCCGCAATCATCATTAATAAAAGACCATATGGCTCAACCATTAATGCAAAATCTTCTTTTGAAAACCCAAGCGCAGATAATGATCCAACACTCTTTTTAATTAATTGATCAAACAGTTTATAAATATCATCACTACGCCTATATAATTTAGTAAATCCATCTTTTACAAATGGTGGAAGGTCTTCCCAATAAATACCCTGTAAGATATGATATAACAATGCACCTTGATATGCGGTAGCTAATAATTCCTCTGCTTGTGCAAATTTATTCGCCTTTTTAAGCCCCTCTGCCTCAGAACGTATCTTTTGACAGCGAGCGCGCGACTGACGCAAACCGCGTAATGCCGCAACTTCCCTAATATGCTTTATATACAATGCGCCTAAACTTTCTAAATTTTCTTTAAATAGTTCTTTATATAAAGCCTTTACTTCGTCATCCTTATCTGGACTGGTTTTAATCAATTCAGACAGTTTTTCTAAAGCAGCCTTTTTCTCTTTTGCAGTTACCTGCTTTACTATTTTCTTCAATGAATTTTCTAAATCAACAAATGTTTCAATTTCATTCCAATGCAATAATGTATCGAGATCTACCGCTCCTTGTGATATCGGGCCCTTAGCTGGCTGCACTGTCTCTTGATAATTACTAATTACTAAAAACAGAGGATGATTTAATCTTTTTTCATCCTCAAGATCCAAAACTTCCGCGTACAATAACTGCTCACGCATTGTTGAAATCAAACGCCTAACAAGTCCTAATATAGCTCCTTTACTATAATATTCGGGCTTAGAAAGGAGCTGCAATACTGGAATCTTCCATGGTTCACCGGGCTTCTCTTTTTCTTGTGGCTTACTATCTTCTTCGTTTAACCATGAATCCAACAGATAAAAGGGTGGGTTATCTCCCGGACGTTTATAATGTAAAAATTCCCTATTAATACACAACATACTCAACTGGTCAATTAACTGCTGCATGGTACGTGATTTTCCAACCGCTGCAATAACCTGATCATTTGAAACTTTCATCGACGCATCATATTTTCTCTCGTTTTGAGGATTTCGATACAATCCTGCGAAAACAAGCACCAAATATCGTATTGGTTGCTCTTTCATTGCAGCAGGATTAAAGAGTGCACTGCTAAACATATCCACACCAGCAGTAACAATTGCATCAAATTTATCATTAACTACATCCAGATTATGCAATGCATTATCTTTTAAAAACGCATCAAATTTTTTATCTCTAATTTCTTTGAGTTCTGCACGTTTAAGAAACAGTTCATTTTTCAACAGCTCTGAACATTCTGCCTTTACACTCTTTTTATAATTCTCAAGGGTCACCGGATATATCTCTCCTGGTGTTGGCTTTACACAGGTTCTTGAAAGCATCACGAGTTTATCAACCAGTAAGGTATCTGATTGCTTTTTCTGCTCATCGGATAATTCCTGCTGCTCAGCTTCCCCAAGCGCTGCCAACTCCTTTTTTTCTTGTTGTTGTTCGCCACGTTTGTTCTTTCCGCCCCGTATTTGAGATAATAAATCTCTGCTACCACTTGCTGGAGCACTTGGTGCCACGGGAGCCATGGGGACTTGAGGCGCGCCTGGTATGCTTGGTGCTAATGGAACTGGCGGTGCCCCGGGAATCGCTAACGCTCCTGGCACAGTTGGGACTAATGGGGCTGATGGGATAGATGGCGCTAATGGCACATTTTCGGCACCCGCTTCTGCAATAACTACAGACTCAGAAATAGGCGCAGTCGGAGTAGGCGCAACTGATTGTGAAACAGCCCTTGATAATTGAATCGGGTGATTTGAAATAAACACCCAAATGCCGTCTCTTTCGCTCCAATAATACTCACCCTTATCACTATCTTCTATCGACAAGACAGGTTTTACTACTGATCCAGTGGGAGCATGTTCTAATAACACCAAACCTTCTTGACGTACCTGCTTCCAGTTGCCTTGCCCTTTCGCGCGTTCCGCCTGCGATGTAGGACGTAATACGTATGTTTCTCCTTCGTGTGGCTTTTGCAAAACAATTTCATTTTCACCAACAATCCGCACCGGACCGAGAGGGAAATATTTTTTTATATAGGCCATCAACTGCCGCTCAACATCTTTTTGCTTTTTATTTTTCGCGATCTGCAGCAATCGCTCTAAATCAGATCTCACTTGCAACTCTGTTTTACTTGGATTAGTCCTCATTTTATCCAAAAACTCTTGTGCATATAATACAGCTTTAATCTGACCAGCGTATATTGCTATCGCCACAACACAGAAAAAAAAGAAATATATATTTTTTTGACTCTTCATCACATTCCCCACCAATATACTATTGTTCTAAAATGCAATCCCCACCTTCATCCACACACTCCATTCTGAAACCGCACACACGCGCTTTAAACCTCCCGCATCAAACGAAAGCTCTCCCCCAAATCCCATAAATGGAACCGCGGATCTGCACTCACTCCACTGATAACTAATATGCGTAAACACCGTATGCGCGACCGCTGATTCAGAAAGTGCTGATAAATTATCTATGTCACAATCGGTTAAAAATATAGCCTGTTTTGAACCAAAAACAGTATCGCGAACCAATGGAGGAATATTTGCGTCAGAACGTAATTGCAACAATGGTATAACATTACCTGCTATATTTAATGTTGCATCAAATCCTATACCATTTTCATCAACGCTATTATCTCCATTACGATTTCTAAAATCTCTGTTTGCATTACCTAAACCTTGTCCTGCATGCATCGTTGCTTGTGATTGCGTAACATTCAGCGCTACAAACTCATCTTCTGCATCAAATCCATACATTTGAGCATCACCTTTTACGGCAAATGACTTTTCAGGCAAACTTTGTCGCGCATGGAATCGCTCTGCCGTTCTTCCCCACAAATTATATCCAACGTCCCATGAAACGTTATTATGTTTATAACTCAGCTTAAGTACCATATCCAGTTCAAATGCAATATCAACATTCACCGTTAATGTCGTCTGGTTGATAGCTGGCATAATAACTCCATGATATTGCTGTTCTGCCGGTACATCACCAACTTGTAATCCTTGCACAACAGGATTACCCAATTCTTCAATTAACATATATCTGCTACTCGATCCATTTTTTTTCAAATCAAATGATCGTTTATGACGTGATCCAAATAAATGAATACCATTCAAGTCACCATAAATCGACCACGAACGGTCCCCACAATCATTTTCCCACATGATGGTGTGTCCTGTCAGACCAAATCCAAAGCCCCAATGGCGACCATTACCGACCAGTGGTTCAAAAAAATAAATACTTTTAGTCGTGCTGCCTGTTGGTACCACCACACGCACATTAAACCCAAAATGATAATAATCAGTAAGACAAGGATTCCACCCTAACGCAAAATGAATGTCAGAAAGTCCCGCTTGCTCTCGTGTACCATTAATACGACCATAGCGTAATGGCTGTAGATCGCCAATTGCACGCTCTCCTTTAAAAAAATCGGTCACACTCTTTGCAAGTTCAGATCGTTTGAGTTCTCTACTTGCCATGTATCCTGCAGGATCATTCATTTCACCAGCATTAATTATACGCTCACATAAACCCGCATTCCATCGCGTCTGCACGAACGGCACATATCCACGGACATACATACCAGGACACAGTGGATCTAATCCCGCAAAAAAATTAAAATCTAAAAAGATATTTTGAATCATTGGACTAAATTTTACACAACTTTTAAAATCAAGCGGCAACCCAAAATAATCTGCTAAGATATCATCCGAACTCCGCCGCGGCACTCGACTCCCTGAAAAAACAAATCGATCTGTACCAAAAAAATAAGTCGTCAAATTTGATGAATTAAATGAATGACTGTACCCAGCATTAAGAGTAAGCGCTGCATAGTCGCAGCAACAATCAGAATTTAGATTAATAGCATCTTGCCAACCAACCAACTCTCGCTCTGCGTGAACACTTTGTGATCGCGGCATCAAAAATGATCGTCCACGAACAAATGCGTACACAGGAGAGCACATAATTAAAAAAACAAACGTTATTATACATGACCGCTTCATATTCCTACACCTTTTTACAATCATACATAGGCATTAATCTCTAACACTTGCTGCATCCTAACAATCCACCTATGCGTCTGTCAAACCAATCATCTTTCTGCGTGCGTAATAAGCTCTAATAACTCTTTAAGAAGTTTTGTGTCACTACATTGCAACATCGCATTATCAATCGACGCATAAAAAAGTTTCTGCAACTGATCGGGCACAGCGTCCAGATGATCGACCATCTGACTGCATTCAAAAAGAGTGGCTTGGCTATCATCAAGTGCAATCAATTCTTTTGCATGTTTATACACAACACTCACCATATTTTCAAACTCCTTGCTCGTCATTGTAGATACACCCATGGTATGCGTATCAAATGCAATGTACGGTTTAATACGAACATCATCCAGGCGAGAAAGGAGCTCATCAATCCGCTCACACTGCATTATAAGCATTTTCCTGTACCCCGTTCGTAAGGCTGCCGTTTGCATTGATTGAGTCTGTAACCGTTTACGCGCAATGTCTTCATGCTCTTTTTGTGCATCATGGACGCGGGCTTTGACTAGTTCCACCTCATATACCATCTGCTCGACCTGATTATTATCCACCAGCCAGTGGTTCGTAATGGCCCCGTTAACCACCTCCTGCTTGCAAATAAAGGCTTTCCCATCAGCCATCTCTTTAGTATAATGAATGGATACCGTCTCAATAACCCCCCGTGCATGTAATACCCCTTGACAAAACATGACGACAAAAGTTACAGATAGAATGTTTTTCATAGGATTTATACTCCGTTATAGATATAGTACTCGTATTTGATAGCCCCCCGTAGGCACGTGGCAATAAGTTCCTCAAAAAGGAAATGATTTGTCAAAAAAAATATGATAAAATAAAGGAAAATGGTAAGAAAGCTCTCATAGGCCCCCTAGAGGCATATGAGAAAAAACGGAGTATTATAATAGGTATAAAGGATATTACAGTGGCTATTCAAAGAAAAAAAGGGTTTTTTTCTATCTCTGCGGTAGCGAAAATGTTTTCAGTACACCAGCAGACAGTTCGTCTTTACGAAAAAGAAGGACTTATTTGCCCAAAACGCTCCGCAGGCAATACCCGACTCTTTTCTGAAGAGGATATTGACCAGCTTGAAGAGGTTATTTACTTGACCCATCAGCTGGGCATAAACCTCGCTGGCGTTGAAATGATCCTAAAACTGAAAAAACAGATCAATAGCATGAAAAAAGAGATGAATAAACTCTTTGATAAAACCGAAGCACAACTTGATAAACAAACCGATATTTCAAAACAATTAGTGAAGGCAACGATCAAACAGTTGCATTCGAAAAAGAAAACCGATACGATCACCCCCAACATGTCAAACGTAACTTCTAAGAAACCAAATGAACAGCCAGAAGAACCATTAGATATTGATGATTGGAATGTTGAATATGATTAAGCGATCGATAAGATACAATCGGCACATGCGTATCGAAAAAAAAATAAGTATCACCCAAAAATGAAGGATACACAATGAAACAAAATGAAAATTTTTCTACACACGAAGACACAAACCAAGTTGTACTTTCACATGAACTATTAAACTTACTGCAATGGATGGTTATACACGAGGCTCCTCGGTTTAAAAAAATGATCAAAAAAGCCCTTTCCACTGGCTTACGCAACAAGATATATCATCCTGAATTTACTGAGAATCACAACCAAAAAGATGTACAATATGGCATCATTGAATTTTTTGGTCTTCTAGAATCACTGATGATGGAAGCAGTAAACGAACAGACCGTACAAGCAGCGCTAGAAAAAAATTTAATGCCCGCGATTGATCAAATTGATGGCACTATTTGCGATGACGAGACGGTAAGAACGAGCGTCGTACGCACCACATCAATGCTTGAGAATAATCCCCATAAAAATCCACAAGAAGCATTGTTTAAAGAGTTGCTAAAACAATGGCAGCCAAGTAAGAAAAAAGTATTTAATTAAATGCAATGAAATGGGGGCTTTGATAGCCCCCTTCTTTTTCTAGTGATAGCAGCGGTTACTCAGTGTCATCTCCCATAACCACTGTTTCAGATGATGTCGGCATTGCTGACATTTCTGCCTTTACTTTCATTTCTGCGCGCTTTTCTAGTAAACGCTCCCGTTCTTTACTTGCCTCTTCCTGTGAATCTCTTAAGCTTTGTTCTTCTTTTCTATGCATCTCTTTTTCTTTTTGTTTCATCTCTTTATGTTTATTTTTAAGCGCTTTTCGTTCCTCTTTCGTCCACTGCTCATCTATTGCTCGTTGCTCTTCTTTTTTATACATCTCTCTTTGCTGTTGCTCCATGTCGCTATTTTTTCTTTTAAGATCCTGCAGCTTTTCTCTATCTTGTCTTCTCATTTCTTTATCTGCATCACTTCTGTTTCCATGATATGCATGCACTACTTGCCCAAGAGCTAAACCGGTTAATGCAACTAAAAGTAATTTTCTTGTTGTATTCATAATGATCTCCTTGTCTATATATTGTTAGATACTCGCCCCACAACGCATGATCGTGATTAGTAAAGAAAGGGCTTTTTTCCAAGCCCCTTCCCTGTATTGTTCTATGACAATCTGATGAGCACTGTATTAGGTACTATACAGATACTGTGGTCGTACCTTCTTTCATATGTTCACGTTGCTCTTCCATTTCAGTGCGTTGCTCACTCGTTTTTTCTATTTTTGCTTCTTTTTTTTCATGAACCGTTCTCACTTGTTCTCTCTCTTGCTGATGCCTTTTTCTCATGTCTATCATCTCTTGCCTCTGACGTTTTCTCAAACTTTTCTCCGCATCGCTATATCGTTCAGTTTCACGTTTTTGCTGTTTTTCACAACGCTTGTCCCCTTTTTGACACGATGCATACTTACCATATGTACGTTTCCCATGAACTGCATGCGCTGCTTGTCCGAAAGTTAAACCGGCCAATGCAATTAAAAATAGTTTTTTTGCTGAATTCATAATGATCTCCTTATCTGCATGTATACTATGTATAGTTCTCTTGCTTTATTCGACTGCTATTTATTCTTGTGTAATCGGCGTTGATGTTACAACTTCAGATACTGGTTGGGTCATCACTGGTTCTGTTGCCACAGGTTGCGATGATACTGGCTCAGACATTGTTGATGTTTGTGGCATTGGCATTACAGGCTCTTGAGGTACTGGTGGTGTAGGCATTGGAGGCACTGAATACTGCGTCTCATCCCATCGCGCTTGTTTTCTTGTCTCTCGCTCCTGACGCCTTGCTGCTTGCACTGATTCACGTTCTTGACGTCGTTGCTCTCGACAATCCGGATCATTCATATCACAAGACGGTCGTGTTCCATATGAAGGACGTCCCGCATATGACGGACGATCAGCTTGCATTTGAACTCCTAGACCAACTGCCAAACTACCTAATACCGCTAAAACCAGTTTTTTGTTTGTATTCATAATGATCTCCTTAACAATGTGCTATAAAACTATATTGATACGGATACCTATGCGGTACAATGCCGCATACATATTATTTTTAAACCCATACCTACACACACCCAAGGATACATTTAGACAGTCATATAATGACTGATAACCTCCTAAACATTTCCTTTATTTACTGATTATAGCAATTCAAACAAGATCAAATCAATGGTTTTTAAATAATAAAAAGCCACAGGCAGAATTGACCCGTGGCTAATTTGTAGCTAAAAAAAATTATAAAAAATAGTAAATTAAGGCTTTTTATCAAAAAATCCAATATCTACGAGCGATTCTCGCAGCTCAAACACCGGCAATCCCATGACCGTGGTATAGGAGCCATGCATTTCACGTAAAAATAGTGAGCCAACCCCTTCGATGGCTATTGCACCCGAAACCTGCAATGCATTGCAATGGGAAAAATAATAGTCCATCCATTCATCGGGAATAATAAACTGATACTGCGCTTGCACATATCGCACGATACGTGCAACCGTATGCCACTGCTGATTTTTATATTCTTTTTTTTCTAAACAAAATGCCGTGCCGGTACTCATACCCGCACGTGCTTCTTGGATCAGTTCAATAGCATGCTCTTTTGATGTTGGCTTACCATTAATGTGCCCCTTACTATCTTGCCCAAGCGTATCTGCAGTGAGCACAAATGCAATGTCGCCTTCTTTGCCCACCGGCATAATCACATGCTGCATTTTAAAGAGGGCAATCGATTCAACGACTTTTTGTAATGTTTGTCCCCAATCACACTGCGCCTCATCTGCAGTCTGTTTGAGTAGCGTAAATTGAATGCCAACTTCTTTTAAAAGCTGTTGACGAGAAGCTGACGAGGATCCAAGAAATAAAACCTGCTGTTGTTGCATACAATCATTCCTACTTATACTTGAACATCTTGAATTGGATATTTTTCCCAACCTTTAAAATCATAATGCCACCATTCCCACGATACTCCGGTAAAACCATGTTTTAGCATCTTAGTTTCCAACAATATCCGATTGGCAGCTTCCACAGTAGTAAGGCCAGAAAAGTCTCGATGTGCTCGCTGACTAAAATCATCAAATTCGCTCCCCATAGGCAGCTCGTTACCGTGCGCATCAACAAGCGTAAGATCTACTGCACAACCACGATTATGACGTGATCCCTTTTCTGGAGGCATTACATACCGCGCATCTGGCATAATATTCCAAAATATTCTTTGCACAGAAAGTGGTCGATAGCCATCCCAAATTTTTAGACGTAGCCCCAATGGTGCTAACTCTTTCTGTACCTCCGCTAGCGCGCACGCTACCACTCGCTCAAGGAAACAGTTCGCATTTGGATACACTACTTTTCCGGTAAAGTTATTTTCTGTTGCATACCGAATATCAAGTACCACATCAGGAACAATCTCTAATATATTAACCAAATCGGCTGAAAGGATATTCATACTAAAAATCACCAAAAATAATAATTTTTTACTTTTCATCATGCCCCTCAAAATTACACCGCGATAGATTATACCGTAATACGCCCTTTAATCAAATGTAGCATATTCGTAGTGCCGCCAGCTATAGACAACCAACTCTGATTCTGTTGCTTTAGGGGAAAATGTTATACAATAAGCAAAAAACAATATTTTTACAATACAATTACTCACCTCTATACAACGAAAGAATGTCATATGAAAAAACAGTTTCTACTTCTCACATTGTTCGCATTATATAGCACATCAACCATACCGCATCTTTCAGCGCAACATGATATATCGACCATTCCTCAGAATGAGCCAAGGATTCATATTATAGCTGACATCGAAGGCAGCTGGGAAAAAGTAAGAACATTTGCTGAAAAAAGCGATATTCTCTTTTTAAATCCTGATGATCCTTCTGATTATAGAGCAACAATTCGAGGTGAAAATGTATTATTTATATTTATTGGAGATGCATTTGACAAAGAAGCAGATAATGAAAAAATAGCTCTTTTTCTGATACATCTTAAAAAGACATATCCCGATAAAGTAATACTTCTTTTAGGTAACAGGGATATTAATAAATTACGGTTCTTTGGTCTTCAAGAACTTACCAATACAGCGCTCAACATGGACGATGACACAACCAAATTTTTACCAAACCGATTCAGACTAAGTGGTTGGGAACCATTGTTTAAAAATTGGCTCAGTAAAATAGTAATTACCGCTGATGGACAAGAAACACGCCTAAATCTTATTGATGGCATTCCCACAGAATATACCCATGGCAAAAATCAAGAAGCCGATAAAATTTTAAAGTTAAAATTCTTGTTTCAAGAGACGCTCGGTGCAGGAATGTTGATCAAAGATAATGCATTAATCTCGACACGCAATGCATTTGATAATTTTAAAAAAGAGATACAAGCCAAAACTGATAAACAAGCATATGATGCCTATATAGAATTTGTAAAGCCGGAAGGTCTAGTCGTGGAATATCTCCAACTAGCACAATTGGTTTACCTTGATAAAGCTACAGGAACAATTTTTATACATGGTGGATTGTCACATGAAAATTTCGGTTATGTACCAGAAACTGCAAACGGTAAAAATGATTCACAACGCATTGCGGACATTGATAGATGGATTGAAGCATTAAATCATTGGGCGCAAGAACGCATTCAAGATGGCATCACAGGGAATGTTGATGGGGTTTTGCCTCTCATTGAATATCAAGAACCTACAATTATTACTAACAAAGATGGATTAAAGATATGGGGCACAGAACCAAATCCATACAGTGTTATTCAAGTAAGACCATGGGGGCCAGACAAGAATTTAGCGCCACTTAATGACGAACTCATCGCACTATTACTCAAACATGGTATTAATAAAATCGTATTTGGACATTCTCCTGTAGGAGAAGTTCCCGCCATTGCAAAAAATGAGGATGGAACGTTTATTAGTGTTGCAGCCGACACTTCGTATGCAAACGCACCTCATACTCGTAATGCTGTGGTGGAAGTAACCAAAGGTGGTGTGACTGTATATGCCGACTATTATGAAAACAAGGGAACTGTAAAAAATACACTTGTTTATAGCTCAAACGATCCACGAGTTGGAATCTCAACAATGATTGATGGCAAAAAATACTGGAATATTAGTCCAATTCATGACGATACAGATATGCTTCAGGCTAACTGGTCGGCTCCTGCAGTAACCTATCAAATCGTGCCAATACAATAGTAAATATGATAAAAGATGATTATATAATCTGTCGCTCCCTGCAGCCGCACAACTTTCTGGATTGCTTCTCAGGCTCGCAACGACTGCGTGATATACCTTATGCTCTGTAGCATGTGACAGCACTATGTAATACGCTTTTCAAAATAAACATTCTCAAAGACAGAGGGTTGCTCTAAGCATTTTTGATTCACCCCGTAGTCGTCACGAGCCTGCGTGGTGATCCAGGTTATTAAGCGCTCAGTATGAGCGCGACCAAATTATTCTTTATTAACATGTTAGTTAAAAACTGACTTCATTAAAAAAGCGAGCGAATATTGTATTCGCTCGCTTTTTATCTCAATTCACTGAATGTAAAAACCCATACATAAACCCATACACCGCTTGACGCGCATGCTCAGTAGTATCTGTTGGCAACTGGCAAAAAGAAAACCATTGAGCATCTGAATGTCGATGCGGTTCATGATTTACCGGTGTTCCTTCCCAACGAGTTGCTAGAAAATAAAATCCAAAAATATCTCGCGTATTGATTTCACTTGCTTGCACTTGCAGCACATGCACCAACTGCAGATCATCTTCCTGGATCACCACATTAAGCTCTTCTGCCGCTTCTCGTACTGCAGCTGCAAGGATGGTTTCTCCTTTTTCTATCAACCCACCGGGAAAATTCCATTGTCCTGATGCCCAATCGGTATCATGCCGTTTAACCAAAAAATACTCTTGATCTTTTTTGAGAATAATTCCAACGTACGCCGGCGTCATATGCATTATTGTACTCGCGTTACCTTTGGTAAGTCATATACTATCGCATCAAAATTATCTCTTTCCATCTTAACACCTTTCCCGTGCAAATCACGTACCTGCTTTTGTTGCATCTGTAACACAACTGCCAAGCGCTCCTGGGTAGGCAATATCGTTCTACGCACCAAAGCACTTCTCTTTCGCTTTGGTTTAGAGTCTGTCGATTTATACTCAGTAACTGATTTTGCAAAATTATTCTTTAATGAGCTTAACAAGAGACTCTCCGCTGGAGGATTACCAAACCAAACCCGTTGACCATTGCGAGCATCTACAATGCGCTGAATAATAGAACATTTTTGCTCTGGTTGTTTCGCGGCAGCATCTTGCTGAACTGCATACAGTACACATTGCCTCTTAAATTCCTCTTCTGCCGCCTCATCGAGCTCATCTACCTCACTCTTTCTTCTTCGTTGCAAACTAGACAATTCAGGATTCAATGTAAATGGCTTTTCTTCTTGTTGCCGTCTATATTCTTCTTCTGCTTGCTGTAATTTTGCCAACTCCAGATCTAAGTTAAAACCGCTTTCTTCCTTCTGTTTTTTCAAGGCCAGCGCATATAATTCTCGTATCAAACTACTACACTCCTCTGCGTCAGCTGCATAAACCGAAAAAGGCATAAGAGCGATAACTGCCAATAACATCTGTATTCGTTTTATTACTATCATGTAATCACTCCGTTTATAATTGAGTTCTGTATATTTTGTCTTCTTCTAAAATAAATCGTCCATTGAGGTACTGCTTAAAATTATTTTTTCGCAACAACAATGTTCCATATCCTCCTGTCCGCAAGGGCCGTAACTGCAATCCAGCAAGCAACAATTCCATTTCTATTTTAACTGCTGCAAGCATTTCTATATTTTTGGCCATCAACTCAATTTCAAGAAACGTTCCCAAATCTGCAACTTCATCAACACAAATCGTAAAATCTTTATGCGTATATGAGCTACGTACTTTATCAACGGTATAATACTCAATAAAATTATTGGCACTTTTAATCGAATCTAGACTTGCATGCGACACGGGCTGCAACTGAAGACTTATCAACAATGCATTAACTTTTTCTAAATCCGATTCCTGCAACGGCAATGCAAAGCTATGCTCTTCACAATAATCTTGAATGGCTAAATCAGGGTTTTCGAGAGTCGCACGATTAAATTTAAAATCGAGCTTTTTACCATTGCGAATGCGAATGAAAATACCTTTTTGATACAGCTGCCCCTGCTCGTTATCAAAATATACATCTACATCATGCTTACGATGTAAAAATTGAAACGATGCTAAAAATGGGGATACCTGTTCTGGTTGCAGAATTTCATAACGAAGTTCAATTTCAATGGTATTCATAACGGTTTCCTAAAAAATAGTGCTTAGATTTTCCACGCTTTAGAATACCAAAAAAAATAAACTACCAGAATCTATGATGATGTTTTATACAATCATAGATCCTGATAGTCTTATCGCTTATCCGAAAATTAGTTAGTGGATTAATGTATTGCAAAATATTGCAATGGTTGGAGATTGTGGGAAGTTGTTGACTCCCGATCGTCTTCACGAGCGAATGCGTGGTGATCCAGGCAATTGTGCGCTCAATTTGAGCGCTACAAAATAGATCATTCCTAATTGTATTCATCTAAATATTTCTTTATTAATCTGGATCGCCACGCACGCCAATGGCGGCTCGCGACGACGACCGTGGGTTCTTGTTCTGGTTGCTTTCAAATATGGCGAAAAAGAATTTTCGGATAAGCTCTTATAAACTTAACACAACGATCTTAAAAACTATCAATCAACTTTGAAATTTTGTTTTTTCCGATCTTGTAATCGCTGTTTTTCTTTTTCTATTGCTTGTTGTACCTTCGCAGCGTCGACAGCAGAAATTTTTGTTTCACGCGCAAGATTTCTTGGCGCGCGAACACCTTTTGCGCTCTGTCTATCAAGCTGCTTATTAAGAGTATCTTCAATCGATGGCTGTTGTGGTTCATTTAATTGTGCTGTCATTTTGGCAAGACGCGCATTTCTAGAAAGAATCGATCGTTCTTCCTGTGCATAGAGCGGTTGTTCTGCCAAGAATTTTTTTCGTCGTTGCTGCTGCTCGTATGCTTGCTTTCCTCGTTCACGCTCTTGAAGACGATTTTTTCTCAGTTCTTGAAGGCGCTGGTATTGTTGGTATTTTTTGTAAAAACCATACACGGTTATTACTGCAGCAGTAAGAGCTACAAACTGTTTATTAGATATACGATTTTGACTATGTAACTTTGCCTGCATAGTCGATACACCTGAACATACCACATCTCTTATGCGAAGATACATCGCACCCTCTTGCGCAGCGTTTATTGGCCCACACGTGATAATAACAGCCGCCACCATCATTGATAAGAATGTTTTTTTAGAAATTCTATCCATAATACCCCCCTACTATTAGAATAAAATGTACTATCTGTATAATAAATATAGTACACTTATTTTCTATTTGTGCAAAAGGGGCTTTCTCCAGGCACAAGACATGGGGCTTCTGATTTAATCTATTATTGGTCGCATTCTTGCTTCTTTTATTTTTTTCTTATCAACTTCTGAAATGCGCGTTTTACGACCAGGCTTTATCAACATATTGTAATGAGGTGGCGCCTTTTTATATCTACTTGCAGAAGCTGCAAATGTGTTTTCAGGCTCTCCTCGTCGCGCTAACCGAATTGCTGCTATCGCTTGCTCAGCTAATACGCTTTCATTTTTTACCGTAAGAGCATCAATAGCATACTTCGGTTGTATGAGAATATCTGTGCCATCATACTGCGACAAGCCTTGCAAACGCGCTTGCTCCGCTCTATCGCTTATCGTTTGTCGCATACGGAGTTCATCTATTTGCCGTTGGCGATCCAATTCCGCCACACGTGCATTCACACTACCAGAACATACTTCAACCCAATCGTCTTCCATGGAATATGTATTAAAAAATGTGAGTGCAACAACAAATGCCAAAATGATGTTAGATTTTTCATACTCATTATGTTCTCTGAATATCAATTTATTCCGCTTTCTGTAGTATATCGCAAGATAATACTACAATACACATACTTTCAAATCGATACCTTTGCTGAGCAACGACCTACGATGTATAAATGATTTACTCACTTTTATTTATTGCAGCTTTCAACCGTCCCCTACGCCATTCTATTGCGCCTAAACGATTTTTATTAAAAGTTCTTGCTCCTGCAACTGTTAACGTACTTGAACGTAAACTATTTCCACGAAATTTTTTCCTGTTTGCAGGACTAAAGCGCCCAGTAGAAACAGTATGTAAAGATGTTGGGCTCATCAATGTACAACTTGCCCGTACTTCATCTTCTTCCTTGAGCTCGCTATCTGAAGCATCTGCACCTACAACTCCTCTCATTTCTTTCATAAAACACTGCAACCGGTTGGAAAGTGCCATACTCTGCGCTTGCATCTGCTGCCGTACAGCATGTAGCAAATTCTGAGTGTGCTGTTGAAACTCCTGTTCAAACTGATGTAAAAATTGCGCATGCTGCTGGGCAATAAATTGGCTTAATTGTTCCACCGTTATAATCCTCTGTTCATCTCCGCATTTTTCTTGCTGTATATCAACATCACCATTATCACTCGCGATCCCTGATGCAGGAACAAAAAAAGGACGTTCTGGAGAAAGACCATCTAAAGGTGTAGACAAGGGAGAATAATACAGCGGCAAGTCTCCTATGCCATTTTGTCCCATACTGCTCATCACCTGCCCATTGATCGTAAGGACATACTCAGGTTCAGGAGTGAAATGTTCATTGCCACCAGAAGAATTTTCATTGCCAGCAGAACAATGTTCATCAGATGCAATAGCATATGATGAAATAAGAACTATTAAACTGAGAAAAAATTTTGTACATCTTGCATTAGTATCCCCTTCTATGCCCTAACTTTATTTTTTTCTAAACCCTATATAAGTGCTTCCAAAAAATGACTATACTATAATCGTCTCTCAAAAAGATATCTTTGCATTATAAAGAACTATGCCCAATTGTAGTATGATCAATGACTATAAACTGTCTCTAACCATAGGAGTGACCTGATGAAGTGTCAAAAAAATAGATTAGTTCCTTTCCTGATAATCCTTGCTTGCACTAGCTTTGGCAGTTGGTTTTATACAACCGCCAATAGCCCTATCCAAACAATTCACTCTTTTAATGAAGTTGATTTCGATGCAATAGATACAGATACGCTTGTACTCTTTGATGTTGATGAAACGCTTGTACAACCGATTGATACCGCTTTTACTAAGAATTGGGCAAAACGGGACAATTTTCAAAAAAAACTCATCGCAGAACATCCAGAAATTAAAAACTGGGATATTTATATGAGCATTGCTGTGACCGATATACCACGCCCATTACTAGAGCCGATGATTATCGACACAATAGCAAAACTACAAAATAGAGGAGTTGCTGTTATCGCCTGCACCGCTATGGAAACGGGAAAATATGCAACAATAGAAAAACTAGAAGCCTGGCGCTACAACCATTTAGCATCCCTAGGATTTCATGGATCGTTTGCCAATATAATGGTCAATCTGCCAACCAAAGCACGTAACCCAGTATTTTACAAGGGGGTCTTAGTAACTGATTCCGAACTTAAAGGTCCTATCGTATTCTCATTTTTAGACTATATTCACCGCACGCCAAAAAAAATCATTCTGTTCGATGACTATATGCCACAACTAAAATCAATAGAGCAAGCATGCAAAGAAAATAATATTTCATTTCAAGGATACCATTATGAAGGTGCAATAGAAAAACCATGGGATGATGAACTCATTCAGTTCCAGGCAGAATACCTCCTTAAAAATAAACAGTGGTTACCCGATGCGGATGCACGTGTATTGATGCAACAACAACCAGAAATTGCGTATTAAAATTTCATAAAAAAAGAGACATACAATGAAGCTACTAGTAACCACTGCACTAGCAATCATCTTATTAGGAACAGGTAATACGAATATATACGGTGCCGCCGAAACTGAAAAAAGTGCTGTGTCTGACGAAGAACAAAATGCACTTAACTACATTTGTCATACAGCGCAACAACAAGGAAACTTTAATATACTACAAAAGCTACTAACCAACTGCAAAAAACTCATGCAGTCCATGAAGGTCTCCCCTTCTACCTATACAAAAGAAAATATCCAGCAAGCCAACGCACAGCTGCACGTCCTTCTCGAGGCGTCAACACCTCAGGCACAAACTGCCACTGAAATACAACGTGCAATACATCATAACACCGCCCCAGCACTCATCCTCTCCGTGCTACTCGCAAAAGATGAAAGTCTAGCCGATTTATTAGCACGCACTGTTACAGTAGCACAAACACAGTTACCAAAAGTGAAAAATTCAGGACAATCTAATTCTCTTTCCGCAATAGATCTTAACACTCCTGCGGCTCAGGCATTATCTCCTATTATTGCATCACTAGAATCGGCCCAAATACAATTAAGATCAGAACAAAACGCATCCCCAAATTTTCCAGATCATACAATTGAAAGCATCATGTATCACAATCACATAGCCCCAACTCAATCTGAGCTACTTCGCTTAGCACAGCGCATGCAATCAGATGAATGGAAACTTTTAGACCAAGAAGTAAAGACTACGGAACTTTTGAAAGTATTCCAAAAGCACGCGAACATGACTGGCAGCATGCAAAACTTTGTACAAAACTTACTTCCTGAAACGCCACTACCTACCCCACCTTCTTTCATAGGAACAATAGTTCCCTCACGGAAAGATTGTTTAGATCTGGCACAAAATATAGTCAGTAGCCCTCTGACTGGCCTTGCTGGTTTTGCCGCAACACAAGTATATAAAAAACAAAAGGGGCCAACACAAATAGGTAATTGGCTAGCGATAGCATCAGCAGCTCATGTTGCTGGAACTACAATTCAAAAATTCCGTAATCACCGCAAACAATTACAGCAATACGAAGGTCAAAAAAATAAAATTCTCCAAGCTCGCACGCAACATAACGGTACCAATCCAGAATAAAACCCCAATAAATTACCTTTAGATCTTATCCGAAAATTACTCGCCATATTTAAAAAGATATAATAAGAACAAAAAATCCCCGATCGTCGTTGCGAGCCGCCATTGGCGTGCGTGGCAATCCAGATCAATAAAGGAGATATTTAACTGAATTCAATTAAAAAAATGATTTATTTTGTCGCGCTCAGGCTGAGCACACAATTTCCTGGATCACCACGCATGCGCTCGTGAAGACGATCGAATATCAACCCATCTTAGAATCCCCATCTATTGCAATATTGTTCTCGACTAAGAGTTTCTGGATAGGCTCTTACTATGCGCACGCTTAATGTATGTTGTGCGGTGAAAAAACCATGTATTACACATTGCAGATGGTTACTTAAAAAAATTCATTGTGGTGTACACATCTATTGAGCTAAGTTCATAGTATTGAATTGTGTGTGTTATACAATAAAAAGGTACGAAGTAATGAACAAAGTTATAAAGCAAATCAGGTTATATTTACTTCTATACAGCATAACATTCTTATTGCCTATTAACGCTGTCAACGTGGTTGTTCATAACACCATTCTCGTTTCTATGTACGCCCGCTGGGAATTTGCGGGAGATTATTTTAGACGGGATATACCAGCAGCAACTAAAAAAACCGTCGTAGGACCCGATGGTAATCCATTAGAAGAGATTGTCGCAGGGATAAAAGGAGTAAATGATTGGCGACTTCATATCGGTTTTTCAGACGTACACACTAAAGGTGCACAAATAGGGCAAGCGTGGGGAACAAATCCTGAAACAGGCGAACCGCTTGTATTTACTGCGCAGATGCTTAATGGTAAAGGAGAATGTTGGGGAGTAAAACCAGATGTATATTCTGCTCCTCTGGGACAGGCAGTATATAATAATTTTAGCCTTACCGTGGTACCCAAAAAAAATCCCGCTGATAATAATAATTGGTGGCCCAGCTTTGAGATTTCAAGAATTGACGCAAATGTGTTTGATCCATTAATTAAAGCGTTTGCTCCCGTTAAAAAGTTTTTTAGTAACATTGGAAAATATGGCGCTGAAGGAATTTTAATTATAAACGCATTAGCCAAGCGCCGACCCATTACCGGGTTTCAATTAAAAACTCCGGCAAAATATGTTCGTAAATCAGCGCAACCAACGCCACCAAATGTAATGCAAGAACGAGCTGCATTAATACAAGCGAAAGACAATCTACTTGAAACAGACATTGAACTACAATCATTGTATGATGAAGAAATTAACATTCTTGATGCCATAAAAAAATATAGCCCTATTTTTTACGTGCATCCTGATGATTTAGCTGGTCCAATTGCGCCAGCAGATTTTTTTGCTGGTGAAACGACAATGATCAGAGAAGGCGCGCGCCCGAGCGAAGGGGGCAAAGTCGTGATACCTCTGGGAAAAGTAACATTTCGCAAACTGTCCGATCTCACTCAAGCACATCCTGAAAAAAAATATTTTATCTGGCATGGTACTCCTGGAGATCCACTGAAATATGATAAAAGAATTTTTTATGGTTCAAATCCAGCACTTTATCCAGACGGCGTTCCCATGCATGTCACTACATTTTATGGAATCAAACAAGACTTATCTATTGATACCAATTATTTTTACATTCAATGGCTCTGTCTTTTTGGATACAACCAGCCATATGATATCAAAGTTCCGCTCGGCACTATTTTCCAGGGAGATGCCCGTGATTTTCAAAATGCTCATGAAGGCGATTTGGAACATGTAACCATGAAAGTAAATGCGAAAACAGGCAAGCTTGAGGCTATTGAATATGGCGCACATGGAATAAAAGAAGGAATGTGGCTGTATGCTCCTGGCTCTACCAATAATCCGTTAAAAGAATTTATGGTGGAAGATGGACACCCGATTGTTTTCTGTGCATATGGCGGACATGGAAACTACCCACGAGAAGGTGTGTACACCCGCATTTATGGACTTGCAAATGATGTGACAAAAAAAGGCAAAATGTGGCGATTAACGGAAAAAAATATTTATCGCACGGTCAGAAGTACCAGCGCTGGATTTAATCCAATAGTGCATGACGATAATCCAGATCATTTTGGCTATCTCGATTGGAATGGCAATTTAGGCCCGCGAGGCATCTCTTCATATATTAATAAAGATTGGTTTGGCAACATTGAGGAGATTCCGTTACCGCAAGAAATGCGCAACCCGATTGATGTTCATACCAATCACTTTTGTCCTGGCCCAAATCCGAGCGCTACTTGCATACGCGATAAAGCTAAAAAATCTGCGCCTCCGGGAGATAAGCCTTCTGGTTGGGTGAAATTTCTTTTTGATATCGGGGTGATGTAAGAGCGCTCATTACATTTTTTACGCTTGCTTTGCATGCCACCTGTGCTATGCTGTATTCGTTATTTTAAAACTCAATTGGATATCGATATCCAGAAGGTTCAATGGTGAACTATGAAAGTTTCTATTCCATCTCTTAATTAGCAATTAAATTTTTATAATTTTTTTTGCTTTTTTCTTTTTTAATCCATTTACATAAGCCCTTTTTGCAAGGCAACAGTATATTTTATAAAAATATTGGATGTTTTTTGTTCACACACAATAACACCATCTCTCACATCATTTACAAAGGAACACTATGTCAGTTCTTCGCGTTAACAATCTCAGTAAAACATTTTCCTCCGGCTTTTGGCCATTCACCTCAACGCACAGTTACACCGCCGTGCAGGACATCTCTTTCGAACTAAAAAAGGGAGAAATCTTGGGCTTTCTTGGACCCAATGGTGCAGGAAAAACAACAACCATTCAAATGCTATTGGGAACATTAACACCAAGCAGCGGAACAATTTCGTATTTTAACATGGATTTTGCACGTCATCGTATTGCTGCACTCAAAAAAATCGGTTATGCAAGTGGATATGATAAACTTCCTGCTCGCCTATCGGTACTTGAAAATCTGGATATTATAGGTCGTATGTACAGCATGCCAACGCACCATCGCGCACAACAGATTGAAAAACTGTTACAGTTTTTTGGAATCTGGGAACTGCGCAATCAACAAACAGGGTCGCTTTCGGCTGGTCAAGCAACACGAGTGATGCTCGCAAAAGCATTTATTTGTGATCCAGAAATTGTACTGCTTGATGAGCCAACTGCAGCGCTTGATCCGGACGTTGCACAGGAAGTGCGAAAATTTATTTTAGCACAACGCACACAACGCAATATTTCTATTTTAATCACCTCACACAACATGAATGAGGTCACCGAACTGTGTGACCGTGTCATCGTGTTAAAAAAAGGAATCATAATAGCAGATGATACACCGGAACTTTTTAGCGCGATCAATATCACAAGTCAAAATACATCTTACCATTGCTGGCGATCCAACCCGCGCTCTTGCATATCTCCATGAAACACAACGCCCACACACCGTTCAAGACAATCATCTAACTATTGAAGTTGATGAATATGCTATCGCACAATTTTTAATACATTTGGCTGAACATAAAATCATGTATTCACATATCTCAATTGATAAACCGACCCTTGAAGATTACTTCTTAACTGTTGCTAAAAAAGGAACCGTATGATTTCATTAGCACCGATTTGGGCAACCGTGTTACGGTATGCCCGCGTATACAAACAAGATTGGAACCTCCCCCTCGCTGGATTTTATTGGCCCATGCTGGATATACTCATCTGGGGTTTTTTAGGAACATGGATTGAAAACTCTCAACCTGATCAATTTCATAATTATAAAGCAGCAGCATTGCTTGGTATTCTTCTTTGGCAATTGGTAAGTAGAAACTGTAACATCATGTTTATGTCATTTCTTGAGGAGCTGTGGTCAAACAACGTGGTAAACTTATTTTCTTTGCCACTACGAATCACAGAATGGATGATTGGCATAACGCTCTTTAGCTCAATCATGATCTGCTTAGTCTCAATGTTTTGCATATTTTTTATCTATCTTTTGTATGATGTATCGATTACATACCTCATTTCAACCTTCTTAATTTTTGCACCACCACTCTTTATTTCTGGTATCTGGATCGCTTTTACCTGCTTGCAGATTGCAATCATGTTTGGCAAACGGGGCATAGAACTTGGATTCATTGTGGGATGGATGCTCGCTCCATTCAGCGGTGCATACTATCCACTGGATATGCTCCCGCATTGGGCACAAACAATTAGCTCCTTTTTACCGATGAGTTATGTTTTTTCTGGCATGCGAGGATACGTGATGCATCAGCAAGACCCAACATCATATCTGATTATCGGATATGCACTCAGCACATTGTATGCAATCAGCGCAATCACCCTGTTTATCTACTGCTTTAACCGCAGTAAGAAAAATGGACTTTCTCGACTCGCAGATTAAAACCACAAAGGAACATAATGTTTGCGCCAGCAGTAATTTGGGCAGTAATAATACGCCATCTTCGTACCTACATACAAGATTTCAATCTTACCGTGGTTGGGTTCTTTTGGCCCTTATTTGATATATTGGTTTGGGGAATGTTAGGAGCATGGATCCAACAATCACAACCAGAACAATTACGCAACTATCAAGTGACTGCACTACTTGCCATTATATTGTGGCAAGTAGTAAGCCGAGGGGCGCACACCATGATTAGAGCCTTTAACGAAGAACTTGCGTCAAATAATATAGTAAACCTATTTTCTCTACCGATTGCTACCAGTGACTGGGTGATAGGTATGATATTATTTAGCACAATCAGAACAGTTGTAAGTTCCATTTTCTGCATACTAATCATCTATGGTGCGTATGGCATATCAATCTGGTATATGATTTCCACATTTCTCATTTTTTTTCCACCACTATTTTTTTCCTGCATCTGGGTTGGCCTTACTTGCTTACAAATTATGATCAGCATTGGAAGACGAGGCATAGAGCTTGGATTTATAGTTGGATGGGTATTGGCACCATTCAGCGGTGTATTTTATCCAACTGACATTCTTCCTTACTGGGCGCAAACAATTAGCGCCGTTTTACCAATGAGTTATGTTTTTTCTGGCATGCGAGGATATGTGATGCATCAGCAAGACCCAACATCATATCTGATTATCGGATATATACTGAGCGTATTGTATGCAATCAGCGCAATCATCCTGTTTATCTACTGCTTTAACCGCAGTAAGAAAAATGGACTTTCTCGACTTGCAGATTGATAAACATAGAATGGTATGTAAACAAGTAGGCGCATTATAAACATGCGCCTACTTAAATTTTTATTCCTCTACTGCACCTCTATATAACCCGCTGTAATGGGTAAACAAAGCTTGCGCCTTTTTGCCATCATATTGATGAATGGCACCACCTCTTCGTTTCTCAATATACTCATACCCTTCTGGTGGCGTATGGGTACAATACCCAGTCCTACCATTTGAAAAGTGGACAACATACTGCAACCTATTGGGATTGGCAAAACTAGCTTTTTCAATCAAGTGTGTTGGCCTCTGCAGCCGAAGGCGTAGCTGGTCTTGTCTCAAATCCTCGAGAGACACTCTCCTACTCTGCATACCCTGCAAAAAAGCAGCACTAGTAAGGGCAAGTAATCCAATAATCTTACTGCGCATCATACAAAAAACCCTTCGCACTTATATTCATCTTATATTTTCATTATCTCTACTTTTGCCAATACGCGCATCGTTTTTACGCGGTGTTAATTTGCTGCGTAAAGACGATAGTGCTTAAATAATATTTGTGCCTGTTGGCCACTATGCTGATGCACTATTTCACGATTGAGATTTCGCTCTTCATAATGGTATTGATCTTGTACATATTTCCCCGCTGGCGTATACGTGCACCATCCTATGCTCTTATTGGGAAATAGTAAAACGTACTGCTCACCATTAGCAATAGGATTTTTTCTAATAGAGTGTACTGGCCTTTGCAACTCTGGAATTAGTTGTTGTCCTATCACAATTCTCCTCGCACGAAAATCTTGGTGCTGCATAGCAGCATCCAAAGAAGAAATGCACGCAACGGCACATAATGCAATAATCTTACTGTGTATCATATAAAAACCTTTCATAACGTACATTTATTGTATTTTTTAATTACCAATACAGGTTTTACTCTTCAGAGAGAAGCCACTACGGTGCGATCCTAGTTTAGTATGTAGCTACGATAGTGCTTAAATAAGCGCTCCGCATCTGGACCACTGTGTTGAACGCTATCACCGTTTAATCTTTGTTCATAATAATGATATTCTCCTTTGTGCAGTATATGAGCGAAATGCGCTACACTCTGATCTGCAAAATGGATAACATATCTCAATCCACCAGGACGCATAATTCTATCAGCCGAACGTACAGGCCTACCCTGTAAAAGCGAACAATCTGATAGCTTTCTCTTAATTTGTATGCGTTGAAAATCTTGCTCCTGCATACCATGTAAAGAAGAGATACAAATAGCTGCACATAATCCAATAATCTTATTGCGCATCATAAAAAACCTTTCAAATTAGATAATAAAAAGTGAAAACATAGTATAACCTTTTTATTTTTTATTACATCATTCCACTCTTATATAAAATTTATTTCCATATCATTGCCTGTTGGACATGCAATCAACAAGCCATTGAACAGGTAACACCATCAGCTCCGCCATCGAGAATCCTATAAACAATTGACGCATCATAATTGAATCTGATAGGTTCACATCTCATACCGCAATTAAATAAAAATAGGAGAATTTTATGAAATATGTATACATCATCATAAGCACATTATGCATATATCAAACAACACATGGCTTTGAAATACCCAAATCTTCATTGGAAGTTGTAAAAAGTGAAATTGAAACTTCTTTAAAAAAAGCTCAAGAAACAAACGATAAAAAACTGGTCGATAAATACTATGCAGAACTTACTGAACTCAATAAAAAAATAAAAAAATTTGAACGTGAATGGCTCCAATACCGCAGAGGTCAGCTCGCAACCCAATCAGAAACCCCAGAAATCACTGCCGAAATTAATCAAATAGATGCATTACTCAGGTCATCTGAATGATGAAATATCGTTCTTATCTCCGTACACTCATCATTATAATAAGTTGTTGCACAGCATCTGCTTATAGCAAAGTAATAATCTGGGATTTAGGAGATACTCTTTTTGGCACATCATATGTTACTTTCGCCCGTCAAATTGGAGTACACCATTTTATAAACTACATGCTATTCGATTGGCAAAGTCCTAACATTCGTCCCATGGTGTTTGACGTATTATCAAAAATAAATCCTCCAGAAGAGTTCCCACGAGAAATCGCAACGGATAGTGAAGGCACTCCATTACCTATCATCATGAATAGATGGCTTGCAGGGATTATTTCCGGCCAAGAGCTCCTCAAATCGGTACGCGATTATATAGAACATCTTGATAAGCAAAAATATTTTATCAGCAATCGACAAAAAACGTTGGTTCTTAAAACATTAGAACAGATGTTTGATCCCGAATCACTGGTCAATGCAACGTACCCGCTGCCCGATGCAATTGCCCTCCTTAATGATTGTTACCATGCCAAAAAGCCTGATGGATCTCCAAAAAACACGCTCCTTGTCTTATCAAATTGGGATACTGTATCATTTGATTTATTACAAAAGCGATATGCCGATATTTTTGATACCTATTTCAAAAAAAACCACATCATCGTTTCTGGAGCGATTGGGCTTATAAAACCGGAAAAAGAAGCATTCAAATACGTGCTTAATACGTATAAACTCGATCCCGCAGATTGTATTTTTATCAACGATTTATATGAGAATGTTCTGGCAGCACAAGCAGCTGGCATCACTGCACTGACCATATGCAAAGGTAATTATAAGTCGCTCCGTGCGATATTGAAAAAACTTGATGCGCTATAAGGCCAATGCAACTGCCCTGTTTGCTCGAGATCGATATAAAAGCTATCGTTGCGCTAAACGGCGATAAAATGATTGATATTCATCAAATAATAATTTCGCATCCTGACCATCGCGTCGTATTAACACTCTATTGTCAGATCCCTTTTCCCAATACGTATATTGAAAACCGTATCTGTCGTAACGCGCATAAGTACACGTGCCAATCGATCCAGTTTGAAACTCAACCACATATTGCAGTAAAATGCCATTGTAATTTCGCTCTTCAACACTTGTTATTTTTACCCCATTTTTTAAACGCCGCAACCCTTCTTGTTCCGCTCGTAACTTTTTCAAAGATCCTCTCTCTGGCTCACGCATGGCATGTAAAACAGTAATAGAGAACAGTATACATACTCCAAGAATCGCATTGCGTATCATAAAAAAGCCTTTTGCTAACAAACCTACAAATCATTCTACTTTTTATAAAGCGCCTCCAAGACGTGAAAGTATACTCTACTTTTCACACCAACAAAACCAAAGCCTTGCTCTACTGCGTTTTTTCTTATTGGTTCAAAGATTGCTGATATACATATGCTTGCCGCAAAAATCCAAATCTCTTTTGCGCATAAAGATCTGTATATGCCTTATCAAGACGGTTTGTGGGATAATAGCTTCTATATATACGCATGTACTGGCCACGCAGCTGACCTTCGAGAAAAAAATGCGATTCCTCAGAACGACTCTGACTACATACCTGATATGTGATTTTGCTCGTATCGGATCGCTTAGACACTTGCAGTCCCTCTTTTTTTAATCCATGCACAAAATTAATAACATATTTCATATTTAACAAACTGCAGATGAGAGGCTCTTGCACACTTCTTTTCTGTACATCTAGCTGGGATTGCATCGCCATCGAAGGAACTATGTAAAAAGTCCCTGTTAAAAAGATAATTATATTACGCAACACGGCACATCCTTTATATCAAATAATATACAATACATACAACTGATATCCTATCATCACGGTATAGTAATCTTCAGCCATTTATTTGGAACAGTTTCAACAAATTTGTTTTGAATATAATCCAATGCTTTTTTTTGCCCATCAAATTCTAACCGCTGCCGCGCATCGACATATGAAAGCCATGCAAATGCATCATGCTCATCTGGCGAAAGTCTAACTTCTTGACCATCCTTTACAAACGCAGCAAACACAGGAAAGTGCACAATCATGTCGTACCGGAACTCATAAAAGGCTTCGATGTAATCCGCAGAATACAGCTCATCGACGATAAGATCCGTCTCTTCTTTTATTTCTCGCAGCGCCCCCTGCCACACCAGCTCATTCTCTTCACATTTACCCGCTACCATCTCCCAAATTCCCGATAGGCGTTCTCCAGATCGGCGTATCAATAAATATTTTTCTTCGTTATGGATTTTTCTTATTACAAAAACAAAAATCCCAAACGGGCGAATACCATTGCTCTTATGCATACGTCTACACTTTTTAATTTTTATAAAACTCTTCTTTTAAATCTTCCGGCTCGTCTAAATCATTGTAATTCATCAAAATCTCATCGCTAGCTTTGATACCCTTGTATGCAAGGGTATAACACAAAGATTCTGAAGCTATTCTTGCTCTTCTTTCTGATCTTCTTGTTTTTCTTGCTTTAATATTTCCTGATATGCGTATGCTTGCCGAAACAGATCAAACGTTTCTTGAGCATGTGAACGTAAACAATCAAAATCAAACCAGCTGTATACTTGGTATACACGCTCATACCGCTCTTTCCCTGGTCTATCATACAAAAATCTTACTTCATCTAAGCCATCTCGATCTCGCAAAGCATATGCTATCACACCTTCATCGATCAGCTTATTTACTTTTCGCCCATCTGCTTGTATCTGTCCAAGGAAATTCATAATTTTTTGCCGTTGTAAAACAGCACGCGTAAACAGAGGCTCAAAATTATTTTTAGCTACAACAACTCGGGATTGCTGCATCGCGCACAAAGGTACAACAAAAATCATTATAAATACCGCCGTGATTTTGATGCAAACCATACTGGTATTCCTTAAACAATTTCTTTATAAAACGCTTCTTTTAAATCTTTCGGCTCATCTAGATCATTCGCTACTCATTCTCTTCTTTCTGATCTTCTTGTTTTTCTTGCTTTAACGCTTCCTGATATTCATATGCTAGCCGAAATAGATCAAACCTTTTTTTAGCATCAGAAGGTTGCTCATGACACGCTCTTCTCCGTTGCTCCAAGTATTTACCTTCTGGTTCTAATTCATTCGCAGCTAAAAAACTTACTGTTTCAGAGCTATTTTGACCAACCAAACTGTATTTTATTGTAAGATCAGTAGCCCTCTTACGAATTCCGAGTCCTTTAGCCTGCATATCGTCAAAAAAATGTATTATTGCTTGCTGCCCTAAAGCACGATTCTGCAAAAACGTCGTCAAAGTCTCTTTATTCGCCGCCAGTTGAGCCTTCCCCATCGCACGTAAATAACATTGCTCAATTAAATTGAAATATCCTGTATTATCTGATACATCGCCCTCCCAACCATTTCTACGACGGCTATATCTAGATGCACCAGTTGCAAAAAAAAGTTCGGCGATAAGACGATCGCCGCTTGGTAGATTTGCAGTATATATTGTCGATTGAGGAGTGCTTGTCATAAGGATATTAGTCCGACCTGCTTTTAATTCGCGCATCTCCTGCGAGGTTATGCGCAAGCGAGGTTTTTCAACATTATGCGGCATCGGCGATTTTCCAACATTATGCTGCATCGCTTGTAGAGAAGAAACAAAAACAATCATAAATAATATAACTAGCTTATTACGCACCATACGCCAACTCCTTTAAATTTAAAGATCAATTATTTATAAAACTCTTCTTTTAAATCTTCCGGCTCGTCTAAATCATTGTAATTCATCAAAATCTCATCGCCAGCTTTGATATCTTTGATTGCATATAGGGTGTTGACGTGACTTTCATCATTCCATTCAATACTTGCCTGGTGAGCAACGTTAGGATCAAAAGAATGATTTAGATACCACCCTATTTCCATGCGATCAAATCGCTCAGGCGCAATACATTCTTGATCATTAATGTAAATACAATACTTGAGCAGCTCTTGCGGAATATCACAAACTTTTAGCCGCCGTACAGGATGATTCTCTTGCCTAAATAGTATAGTGCCGGATGGAATATCATGCGTTGCAAAAAACCCAACACCACCAATTGGTGACGGCTTTAAAACAAAAGAAAATTCGGTCGAACAACCTGACATACTATCCTCCTGAATAGCAAAAGAAGAAAAAATATATACTGCACAAAAAAATACAAGAAAATAGGTTTGTTTCAATAACGATCTCATTGCGTCCTTCTCTAAAAAAACGATCTAACCACGTATTCTTTAATTTCACAATGCTCCAGTATACCGTTTTTATAAAAAACCGATCCTCGAAAAAAATATGATTCAGTGGAACTTACATTGGTAGAGTGATAGCCTTAAAGAAAATTATGAAATAGCAGTCTAGTAATTGGAGTTTTTTGATGAAACTATCTCAACTAAAATCATTGGTCAAAAAGGGTTAATCTGAGCAATTAGAATTTAAGACCACTACTGCTAATATTACTTCTGGCATGCAAACTTTGTGTGCTTTTTTAAACAGCGATCAGGGTGGAACGGTTGTTTTCGGCGTGACCAATACTGGCATTGTTAAGGGACAAATTGTGTCCGATGCGACAAGAAAAGATATTGCAATCGAACTCAACAAAATAGATCCTCATCCTAAAATTAATGTTATATATGTACCGATTGATGATAAACACAAAGCGATTGTTTTAAGAACGGAAGCCGGAGAAAGTGCACCTTACACATACGATGGTCGTGCATACATCCGCAATCAATCAACAACAAGCCGAATGTCAAAAGAGGAATATATATATCTTCACAATAAAAACAATCAAACAACATGGGAGTCCTTGACCGGCAATACATGCACATTGAGTGATCTTGATCGCAACAGGATTAAAGAAGTAGTACGTATGACTGTCTATGAAAAAAGAATGCCAGAGCCAGCCATATCTGAGAGCATTCCCGATATCCTCAAAAAACTACATTTAACAATCGATGGAAAATTGACCAATGCAGCGGTAATCCTGTTTGCAAAAAAAGAGGATAAACAATTTTTGCAATGCAATATGAAGATGGCTCGTTTTCGAGGTACAGATAAATCAGAATTCTTCGATACAAAATCTTTTAGAGGCAATGCTTTTGATATATATGATAAAGCAATGGATTTTTTGGTGTTTTCTTTGCCAGTAGCTGCACGAATAGAACCTAATAATCCCATTCGTGTTGAAAGCCCCGCAATACCATATAAGGCTTTACGCGAAGCCGTGACTAATGCCATAATTCATCGGGATTACAGCCAGGCAGGCGGCTCTATATCAATTGCAATATATGATGACCGCGTAAATATTTCTAACACTGGTACTTTACCTAAAGGCGTTGCCCTTAATCAGCTCTCAAAAGAACATCAATCAATTCTGCGCAATCCACTGATTGCACAAGTATTTTATTTGTGTGGAAAAATTGAAAAATGGGGACGTGGGACCGTAGAAATGATCAATGATTGCAAAAAAGTTGGCAATCCTCCGCCTAAATATGAAGAAATTGGAGGCGGCTTTTCATTAACATTGCCTCTTAAGGAACACATTAGCAGTATCAAAAAACAAAAACCCGCAGAAGTTGATTTAAATGCGCTTACTAGTCGACAAAAGAAAATTATACAAGTGTTGGGCCAAGGGCCGCTGACTACGGCAGAGATTATAAGGAAAATGCGATTAACGATCACCAACAGAACCATTCAGCTTGATTTGCTCAGGCTCAAGGAATTAGGCTTCATCAAATCTACTGGTAAAGCCAGGTTTACTATGTGGTCATTGGCGTGATTTGATCGCGAAATGATTGCGAAATACAATGACAAGTTTATTTCCTTACTAGAGGCCGAAACCATCGATCAAATCGATGCTTTCGTGGTTATTACTGGCAGTTTGATCGCGAAATGATCGCGAAATCCAGCGACAGTTTTATTCCTTTTAATCCAATACATAATCAACAGCATGGCTTGTAAAGTATAACCCTAATCCAGCAACGATATAAACCAGTAAAAACAATTTTTTCATTTTTTATCCAATATATTTTATAATATTTTGCTTAAAAAACGTCCCCATGTCATCCTCAAAATAATTTACGCAGCAGCTGCTGCGTAATTAATGCAAATTCGTTCAGTAGAAAATTTATAGAATGGAATTCACGATAATATAATTTTATATATCATACCGCATCAAATATGCATTACCATACGGCGTTTCACACAGCCCAACTAGTAGAAAGCCCACCTTTTCATAACAACGAATTGCCGCTTTATTTTCCGGATCTGGGTCAACAATTACCGTTGTTATATTGGGATCAACCGTTTTTATAAATCTGATAAAATCTGTAACCATTCGCGTGCCATATCCTTTACCAATATATGCAGGCTCACCAATTAATTGATCAATGCCAACAGTGTGCTCTGGGAATTTCGGCAGCCATTTACCTGCCTTCTCATTATTGTAGTCAATGTGATACATTTGTACGTATCCAATTGGCTTATCATCAATCAACGCAATATACGGATGCGTATCTGATGAGCGAATTCTTTTAAGAAAGTGTGCAAAAAAATCTTCTTCTTTTTCTGGCGTTGGCCACCAACACGATACATGTGGTTGTGCAAACCAATGACGCAATAAAGGAAGATGATCAATAGTTACTGGAAAAAAACTAAACATTGCGCTTAATACAATCAAGTTCATTAAAAATCCTTGCTAATTCTTGTTCTGTTTGCTGCCAATCACGATGCGTCACTGATTGTATACCATATCTTTGCGCTGCGCTTGTATTGGTTGCGCTATCATCAACAAAAATGGTCTTTTCAACATCAAGCGATAAATTCCGCACCATGTACTCAAAAATCTCAACTTCAGGTTTTATAAAACCAACATGAGCTGGAATAACAATGTCATGCTCATCAAAAAGGGCAAACAACTCTGGAAATGTATCTTTAATGAATGCAAATGATTCTGGATCCCAATTTGATAAAATCAACGTTCGAATTCCATGGTTTTTACACTTTTTAACAAAGGCAAAACCTTCTTGATCGAGCAGCGTTAATGGCGTTAATTTTTCTGGCACTAGAATAAACTCTGAACCATACTTAATAAGATTGCGCTCCTGCGGGCTTATAAAAAAAGAATCATATTCCTGACGATCGATTGCCGCTTTAATCGCATGCGCCAGCTCTCGCCCAGAAATATGACCCACGAGCCAATCCCGCTTACAATCTTTACCAAAAATCAGATGAATAAATGCAAACATCCGATTAAATATACGCGGTATTTTACCGTTAACTTCTCCAATATCTACGCCAGCTGGCAACACGCCCGCCAAATTTATTTCTGCTTCCTCCAATAATACACCGCCCAAATCGAATATGATCATCTACTCGCCTTTAAAGACACTACTTACAAGGCTCATCATTATCACCACCAATAACCGGATGCTCATAACATATAATACAGTTTTCTTAAGATATGAAATTGTGCTGGATCTAGCTGCTCTTTAGACGAAACACCACGATCGTCTTCCGTAATAAGCCAACACTCAACACGCTGATGAGCTGGTTTTAAATAATTATAAGAAGCTTTAACCCAGCCTGTACCATCTACCGCGCCATCTAATAAACGAGCATAATACGTCTTTCCATCAGGCCGACGCGTAAGCAGAATTGTATCAATATCTTTACCATGAATCACATTTTCAGCATGCGTAGCAGGAACAAACGAAGCTGCACAGGCAATAACAAACAATATTCGTATCATAAAATCCCTAAATCCCTTTGATTATTTTTGACAACAAAAAAGTCATTGTTGCATAACAATGACTTTTAAACTCAAAACAAAATGGCTGGGGCGGAAGGATTCGAACCTCCGGATGCCAGGACCAAAACCTGGTGCCTTACCGCTTGGCGACGCCCCAACATTACCTAAATTTCTTACTCGTCTGATTCTACCGCTTCGCCACTCTCGATCACTTTTTTATATTCAGCGACAATAGACTCTTCGATAACTGTGCGCATCTCAGAATTTAACGGGTGCACAATATCCCTAAAAGTTCCATCTTTCCGGCGTCGTGATGGCATAGATACGAAAAGGCCTTTATCTCCTTCAATAACTTTTAAATCACGTACAATAAAGCTATTGTCAAAGACGATCGTTGCATAAGCCTTCAATCTGCCACTTTCTTTTGCCGGATATACTTTTACTTCTGTTATTTTCATGTCACCTATCCTTAGCAATATATATACTAACTTTCCTTCTTCTGGGTATTTTTACCCATTCGAACATTAAGTTTATAGTGCAAACCCTTTTTGTCAAACAGTATTTCACACATGTTGTACAACACGTAATCGCGCAGAACGTGCTGACGGATTTGTAGCAATTTCTTGATCAGTTCCAACCACACCTTTTGGCGCTAAATCAGTCACTGCTCCCAATATCGTCTGATCTTTAAAAAACTGTTTTACCAATCGATCTTCTAATGAATGAAAACTAATACAAACCAATCGTCCGTCAGGATTCAAATGAGATACTGCAATTGCTAAAAATGCCGTAATATTATCGAGTTCTTTATTCACATAAATACGCAATGCTTGAAACACTTTTGTTGCCGGATGAACACGACGATGCAATTTTTCAGGAGCTGCACGCGCAACAATATCTGCAAGTTGCTTAGTCGTCCTAATTCGTTTTTTGCTTCGTGCTTCAATGATAGCTCGTACAATTTGGCGCGCTCGCCCTTCATCACCATATTGCCAAAATATTTCACACAACGTCTCTTCTGTTGCAGAGTTAATTACAATCTCTGCCGTTGTTTTTTGATGGGCCACCGACATACGCATATCAAGCGGTGTATCACGGTGAACTGAAAAACCTGGCCGCTCAGTTATCTGCACTTGAGAGGTACCAAAATCAGCGAGGATGCCATCAAATTTTTCAACATCCATTTTTTTAAGTAGCTTATACAGATGGGCAAAGTTCCCCCAAACTAACACCAACCGAGAACCGAATTCTTGTACCATTGGCTCACCATACTCTTCAAGAATATTTTGATCCCAGTCAATGGCAATCACTCTGCACGTTGGCTCTTTTTCTAAAATTGCGCGAGTATGTCCACCAACACCAAACGTAACATCCAGATATACACCACCTGGTTTTATATTAAGATATTCTAACACTTCTTGTATAAGAACGGATTTATGACCTACTGATTGTTCCGGTGTTTCCACTATGATTCTCGCATACGTTAAAACCAACCTTCGCTTATACTGAGTTTCCGACTTCGCCAAGGCTACGTCGGACAAGCCGGCTGGCATGAATGAGTAATCTAATAATTAATATTTTATCAGTATACTATAGCAACCTTCCGTTGCCAATATACCCATTAAAATGCCCAAGGCGATAGTCATTATAACTACCGCCTTGAAGATATTTACTGCTTATGGATGCTCTTACTTATCAGCCATCTCACGGACTAAATTCGTAAGACCCATGCCATTAGAACCCTTAACAAGAACCAACGATTCCTCATCAAGAATCTCATTAAGCTGCGTTATCGCCTCTTTCCAATCGCTTACACACGTTATTGCAAGCCCTACTGGCACCGTTTTACTGGTCCATTTAACCAAATCACCGACAAAAATCGCATGTTTCAGTGATGGTACTTTGCGTAAAAACCGTCCTAATTGGCGATGCCAAAACGGGCTATTCATACCCAGTTCAAGCATATCACCAAGAACTACAACTTTCTTAGCGCGCGTATCTATTTTCTGGAATGCAAGCAAGGCTGCCTTCATACTTTCTGGATTTGCACTGTAACAATCATCGATCAATGCACCTTTGGATTTATCTTTAAATGCTCGTGTTTCAAAGCGACCAGAAATAACCGGTGGCGCATTGATAGCAGCAACTATTCCTTCTGCTGGTACACCTAATAAATGGGCAACCGATGCTACTGCTAACGAATTGAACACAGCACCTTCATGCACATTGGCAATCGAAATATTATATTTTTCTTTATAAATTTTTAGGGTAAAGGTCGTAGCGGATGTTCCGATATGAATTTTACGTGCCTGAATTTGATTTGTTGTTTTAGTACCAAATTTTAACACGGGATGCGGATACCCAACTTGCGAAAGCAATAATTGATCTCCGTTTATTACCCCGATATTTTCAGCAGTAAAATATTTAAATACATCACGCTTTTCCAATGCAATGTCAACAACTGATCCAAGCCCTTCCATATGACTATGACCAATTTTAGTAATCACTGCGGTAGTTGGACGTAAAATGTCTGATATACGAGCCATCTCATTACGCTTGTTAATACCAACTTCAAAAATAGCTACTTTATGTGATGTACGCATACGCAATATATTTAACGCAACACCTATCTTAGTGTTTTGATTACCAAACGAGACCATATAGGGAATGCCATGCATATCCAGTACATGTGCTAACAATTCTTTAGTTGATGTTTTCCCTACAGAACCTGTAATGGCAACAACCGGATAATTAAAAAATGAACGCCAGACCGTCGCTAATCTAATCAACGCATACTCTGGCTTTGGCACCACTAAAATTAATTTTTTCTTAAGTACATCAGCATCTACAGTCTTTAATATATCTTTCTTATCGTGCGCTATACAAATACCGCCAGCACCTTTTTTTATCGCGTCAGCTACAAAATCATGCCCATCTACTTGTGCACCCGGAAGTGCAAAAAAGATATCGCCTTGTTTGAGAGTGCGCGTATCGATACTAAACTGTGGATCCAAAGGAAACACCGCATTAACAATCGATACTTCTGTCAGTGCCCCTTGTATAAAATGCTCATCAAAACGCATTGAATGTCTCCGTTTTTCGCCCTGTTATTATCAAATTTAATCTATTATATATTCTCTTTTTTTACCGAATTACTTTTCTTGGTTTGCCACCTTCACTCGGCATAATTAAACCACGCGATTGCAATATTTCAATAATACGCGCAGATCTATTATATCCTATTCTAAATTTTCGTTGAAGCAAAGAGATTGAAATATCATCAATTTCTTGTAAAAAAATAAGTACTGCTTCATACAACTCATCATCTATTGTTTTCACTTCTTGATTAGAATCAGTCAACTCACGAATAAGATCCCGATATACAACAGGACGTTGCGCACGAATATGATCAGTTACCGTTTTAATTTCATGATCAGATACATATGCACCATGTACCCGCGTTAGTATTGAATGTGCTGAATCAAGAAATAGCATGTCTCCTTTTCCTAATAATTTATCAGCTCCAGAACAATCTAAAATAGTACGCGAATCTACTTTTGATGTCACTCGAAACGAAATTCTACTGGGAAAGTTTACTTTGATCAACCCAGTAATTACGTCCACTGACGGTCGTTGCGTTGCAACAATCAAATGAATACCCGCTGCGCGCGCCATCTGCGCAATACGAACAATTAATCCTTCAATTTCGCGGCCTGCTGTCATCATCAGATCTGATAACTCATCAATAATCACTACTATCAGTGGCAACTTCTCATCTGCTTCCATCATTTTATTATAATCACCATAATTACGTGCACCATGTTCAGCCATCTTTTGATAGCGCTCTTCCATCTCGTGCACAACCCATTGCAAAACAGGAACCGAGTCACGTGGATTAGTAACAATCGGGAATAATAAATGCGCAATATCAGCGTATGGCGCAAATTCAAGCCTCTTGGGATCAATCAAAATAAGACGCAGACCATCCGGAGTGTGTGCACACAGCAAACTAATAAGCATGCTATTGAGTGCAACCGACTTTCCTGATCCTGTTGAACCCGCTACTAATAAATGAGGCATTGTCGCCAAATCTGCTACCACATTATTGCCAATCGTATCTTTTCCTAATATAAGCGGTAATTGCCCAGCATATTGCATATACAAATCTGATTGAATAATATCCGCTAAAAGAACGCTCGTTCTGCGAGCATTTGCAACCTCAAAACCGACAACTGATTTACCCGGAATCGGTGCAATAATACGAATACTCAATGCTTGCAACGCAAGTGCTAAATCATCTTCAAGCGCAATAATCTTACTGATTTTTGAATCAATAGTAGGCATATACTCAAATAAGGTAACTACTGGCCCTGATTTTATAGAAGTTACTGATCCCGCAATACCAAAACAGCGTAACTTTTCTTCTAATATATGCGCTCGTTTTTCTAATTGCTTCATCAGCTGCACGTCATGTTCATGCCCCTGCGTGCCAATAAAAATAGATACATTCGGTAATTGGTACTGATCAACTACAGGCGCAGCACCTTCAGATGGTTGCGATGGTTCCTCTGGCATAACAATCGTTTCAGGAATCGGTTGAGAATTCAGATGCTCCAGATGAGTAACCGATGAAACCAGATTTTCATTGTTACCATTGTTCAGTTGATTAACCACATGCTCAACTGGCATTGCAGCAATTGTTGTACGATGTAACAATGCTGATACATCTGTATCTTGATAATCAAGCGCTGGATCATCATATTCTGGTGCGTCATATTCAAGTGGCGTAGATGCAAGACCAACATAGTGAATTGCCGCACGAGCTGCACCAATAATGCGCTGCCCAATCCAGCGAACAAAATCTGTCCCGCGCACCATAACTGGCGTTAATGCTCGCACTGTTACTCGAAACCATCTATAGAGTGTGTACATATATCGTTTAACCGTTAAAGATCTAAACCAAGCAATAAAAGAAAGTTGTGTGATGATAATAGAAGAGGCAAGCAATGTGGTGTAAATACACAACACAGCCCCTACATAATCAAACCATCGGTACAGTAATCGCCACATATGCAAGCCAATAAAACCCCCAGGAACATGTGCGCCACCAATCATAATTTTATATGCGGCAGACAGTGTTGAGACGGCAACAATAAAAACTGCATACGCACCATATCGATCCCATTCAGACCGTACCGGCAATCCATACCACAACAAATAAATCGTAAAACAAAGTGGGGCTATACAAAAAAAAGAGCCTGAACCGAACAGATAAAAAAAGAGTGCCGCTATCTGCGCACCCACAAAACCGCATGCATTAGTAAGCTGGAATCCATCACTGGTTGCATACCACCAAGAACTATCAGTGGGATTATACGTGCATAATGATAGAGAAAGAAAGAGGGCAAGCGAAATGAGAAAAATAATGTGCAACTCTCGTTGATACGCTCCAAACCATACTTGCTTCTTCACATAATTTGTTTTACGCACAACGTACTCCATACCACTACAAAAGATTCATCACTTAACTGTTTTGATAAAAAATTATCTGACAAAACACCAGACCGTAATCGGCAATATCATATATACCGAAAACCACCACATACGATTGGTATTTATAAGATAATCCATTACCACTAAACCAATCCACGCTCCAATCATTGCCGCAATCATAACTAAAATAAGATCAACATGCAAGAATACCGTCTGTATCTGCAACCATCCTAAGCCATATGCACTTTTTACAAACGCAGCAAAAATCAGCGGCAGCTCTATCAAAAAAGAAAGCTCAAATGCTCGCCGTGGCGAAAACTGTAACCATCGTGCCGCCATAAACGTAAAACCAAAGCGAGAAATTCCTGGCAACAATGCAATGCCTTGCGCGCATCCTAAAATAATCGCCGCCATCCCATCAAATTTTTTATTCTCATCAACTGCATAATATTTTGTTAACAACAAACTCATTGCGGTAACGCATAGGCCAAGCCCCAATGGAAAAAAATCTTTTCCGGTATGCTTGAATAAGAAAAAAAATAGCAGAGTACAAAGATCTGCTACCAGAACGAGCATACCCCACGACACAATCTGCCAAAACCACGTTTTATCCCACGTTACCAAAGCCAACCAGCGCCTTGCAAAAAACAGCGCGAGAACAATAACTGTAGGACCATGCAGAACATTGAGTATTTCTTGCCATGCTTCGACGGAACCATCTAACACCACTGGCATATGCGCAACGCCACACCACTGCATTAACCGTTCAAATAAAATGAGATGACTAGAACTGCTAATCGGAAAACTTTCTAAAATAATTTGTAAGGCCGAAAGCCAATATAAAAGATTCATATGTAGTACTCACTGAGGTTCTAAAGTTGTAATATATATGTCTTGAATATACTGCTGCTGTATCTTTTCACCCCAAAAATCGTCATCATCCCAACCAGGATCACCCGGATTTATAACTCTAAAATCCTGCAAATTGCCATGAGTCGCAACTCGCTGCACTTCAGCTAAAAATGATGCAAGAATCTGATCAACTGAAGACAATATATTAAACCGCCCTTCAGGTGGCAATACAATATCTTTGCCTGATAAAAAATCAAAACATAAATGCTGTGACATTTCATCAATCCAAACATAAAATGTTACAGGAGTATAATTCATCTGTCTTTTGAGTTGCTCAATACGAACTTGCACTAATTTTTCAATAAATTGTTGCAAATCCTGCATAGTCAGTTTTTTTATAAGCTTCTTATCAAAACCGACCTTCCACATATTCTCGCATATTTCTTCTTTTTGACGCGCAGGATTACCCGTTATTAAAATATTTGCATCAAATATCTCTTGAAAATCATCGTACTTTTTTATATGGGCATAATTTATTAACATGGAGTTACTTTGAGCGTTGTAACGTATACGTCCTGAATCCACTCCGGTTCATCATCATCCCAACCAGGATCTCCTTCCCAGCCTGAATCTGTTCGAACCGACTCTATAAAATCATTAAGATTACCGTGAATTGCAATGCGTTGTGCTTCAGATAAAAATATTGTAAGCACAGGATCAATTGAAGATAATAAATTCAATCCACGCTCAAAAGGCAGCTTAATATCTTTGCCTGATAAAAAATCAAAACATAATTGCAACGCTGCTTTTTCAAACCAAACATAAAACGTTACTGGTGTATGATTGCTCTGCCTTCTCAATTGTTGCACACGGCTATCAATTAATTTTGCAACAAACCGCTGTAAATCATCAATCTTCAGCTTTTGCACAAATTTTTTATCAAAAGAAAGATGCCAGGTATTCCACTCTAGCTCCTCCCTTTGACGCGCAAGGTCTCCTGTGATTAAAACATCCACATCAAACAATGCTTGAAAATCATCATGTTTTTTTATTGTTATATAATTCATAAGAAAACTGGTAACTCCTTAAAAAGGTATCAAATCTTTCATTCGAATAGTTCTACCAATAGGTCCTTTATGTTTATCCATTATTCTTCCCGTTTTTAGACATACATCCCAAATCCATTCAAGATATGTTTTTCGTTCTAAATACACTTTATAATGAACCCCGGCATGATTACTACCATTATCCTTAGACCACCAAAGACCTGTTTCAGGATCACGATAATATTTTCCTCCTCCTGGCAAGCGCCTTCTTTTATCAGCCTTTTTCTCTAAATTCTTAAAAAAATCCTCATCATCATCTGGACCTGGTGCATAGCCAGTATACACTTCCCCTGTAGCTTGCCTATCCAAGATTGCTTTAACTGCAGCATGTATCCCCTTCGCATACACACTACCATCTTTGGAATCATCTCGCGCAGCACGATATTTTTCCGCTGCAGCTTGATTCTTCTTAATTAATTCTGCGGTTAAAATTCTATAGCGCGTTAAACAAGCTTCACTAATTAGCATATTTGAAAGCACTATTTGCTTGTTATGCTGAACGTATCCAACCGCAATATCAGCTTTCTGTACAAATGCAGGCAAAATCTGAAAAATTGTTGTTGTTTGAGAAACAAAAAAATTATTTTTTAGCTTTTGATAATAACTCAATATCCCCTGCATTTCTTTTGTTTTTTGTTCAAGATTATTAAGCAACTCTCTCCAAATAAAAAGGGCTGCATATAATCTAAGAGCAACATCGCAAGGCACATTGTTCAAATTTCTGTTCCAACAACTAACTTCTTGATTATGGCATCCAGAGAAACTAGTAGCGTCTTCCCACGCTTTATCATAACGCACAATCACTTCATTCACATGCAATGCCAATATCAAATGCTGATCGATAATCGCTTGTTGCAAGCGCTCCAGCTCATCATCTCTCAATTGCATAAGCTGTTCTTTTGCAACAGGATTTAATCCTAATTCATATGAAAGATCTGGCAATGCAACAGTATCAAAGGCTTGCGAAGTCCATTCCCGTAAAAAACTTTTAGAAAAATCTAAGATATGTGCTTGATTTGGCCTCACAAAAGCATCTAAATCAGTTTTGATTTTTACTAAATCTTGATATAGCTTTAGCAGCTCTTTTCTTTTAATTTCATAGTAATTCCGTGCCTTAGATACAATGTCTCTATTTTTCAACGCTATTTGCAAAATAGGTAAATTTTCATCGCTCGGAGAAATAGTTCCTACAAGCTTTCCATCTGGCATAAAATTTTTCATGATAAACAGATACAAAGAAAGCATCTCACCTACAACCGCTACAACAGGATTGGAAATTTCTATAGCACCAAGCAACAACGATCCTATGACGGTGATAGTTGCAACATCAAAATTATGCACATACATATCAGGATAAATAAAAAAAGAATTCTGCTCTGTGCTCAGCGCATAAAATAGTTGCGGCTCATCAACAATATCTTTCGCATATACACAACTACCGCCATATAAGATATCACCGATTTCCAAATCGCATGCTGATTTTAACGCATTATCATGGAGATAAAATTGCTGACCTAACGCAACATTGATAACCTGATCATCAACACGCAACTGCACACATCGATCAAGATAATTTTGCTGAACATACAAAATCTTTTGATCACCGTTAAGACCAACTACAATATCCCCTTCTGAAAGATCATGAATCAAAACGTACCCATTCACCGTTTTTATTAGCGTATCTGGCGAAAATCCTTCTGCTGGCTGCCGCACAACATGCGAGACAGGATACCAGACAGGGGTCACCGGTAATAACGCAAACTCCTGCACATCACAAACACTAATCTGCGTGAGAAAAAGTAATAAAAAAACAGTACATCTGAACAATCTATTCATGACACTCTCCAACAATCAATAATACCACAATACGCCCTACTTTTTTTAACAGTAGTTTTGAAAATTCATAACGAGATTTTTTATATTTTGCAAATTCTGTATAACACAACAATTACAAAAATATAACAACCCACAAAGAAGGAATAAAACGTATCATTTTCACATCCCTTGACGTCTATCAGAAAATAGATGACTATGAAGGCCATTGATTTCAGTCACGAAATATGGCTACCCATAAAAAAGAGTTAATGAATCATCTACAATAAGGAGGCATTGACACCGTACAAGATCGATAGTATATGCATTTTTGTTTGTTCATAAAATGCACAAAAGCAGTGAATTATAACAATATATACATTGGATCTCTTTCTGAATGTTGTTAATTTTTTTGCAAAATATGCAGCATGCAATTATCAAAATGGTGGTTTCGAAAGAGCTCTATTTCAGGTCATACAAGGAGTTGAGATGAACCGTATTTTATCAAAAAAATTTTTTGCCCTTTTTATTCTTGCATGTGCAAGAGAACTAGCGGCTGATGTCGTCGCTATGCCTTATTACAACATACGATCACAAGGAACGGACCTTGTACGTGAAATGGTAGGCTGGCAAGAACTTATCAATCGATGTGATGAAGATAAATTTTATGGCGCATTCGCCGTTGCAGGACAATATAGCCAATCATTCAGACCAGAGCGCATTGCTGACTGTATTTTTGGCGATGATCTAATACATGATAATGAATGTGCTTCACAAATAAATATAACTGGTAGCTGCGTATCAAATCGTGACAAAAAAGATTGGCTTGCCGATTATTTCGGACTCCCTAGTGATTATCAAGGAAGCGTCAGTTTTTCTCCACGCATTAAGAACTTTGTAGCTGATGTACAATTTTATGTAGGGCTATCCGAATGGGCAGATAATTTTTATTTTAGATTGAATCTTCCCATAGTACACACCCGTTGGAGCTTGAATGTGTGTGAAGATGCTAAAGCAGGATCAAACAGTCAGCCAGCTGGATATTTCAGTGACCAAGTAATTACTAATGATAACTTACTCACCAAAGCAACTGAATTTTTCAGTGGTGATTTCGCTCCTACATTAGCACTATCAACGGGCGGTGAAATTATCTTTCAGAAACTCGCTTACAGCAAATGGGCCGTTTCTGACTGCAACTGCAATGGACTTTCAAAAACAGCACTTGCTGATGTTGCTATGATTTTTGGTTACAATTTTATATGTAACGAAGATGATTATTTTGGACTCAGCCTACGCATCGATGCGCCAACCGGTACTCATCCAAAAGGTGAGTTCTTGTTTGAACCGGTCATCGGTACTGGCCATCAGTGGTACTTAGGCGCCGGCATCCATGGTAAGAAACTATTATGGGAAAGCGACTGCGATGATACAACAGTAAGTTTCTATATCGATGCAAACATTGGGCACCTCTTTAAAGCCTGCCAAACGCGCGTATTTGATCTGTGCTCTGCAGGCGAAAACAGCAGATACATGCTTGCACAAAGACTAGGCAGTAATAACGATTCACTCGAAGGCCTGCCAACTACTGTATCAATACCCGGAACTGGTACACAATCTGATTTTCAATTCGCTAATGAATTTGCACCAGTAGCAAACCTTACGGTATCGAAAGTTGATGTAAGTGTGGCAGTAGAAGCTGACATCGCCCTGAAATTTTCATATGCAACTGACAGTGGATTTACCTGGGACCTTGGTTATGAATTTTATGGCAGATCTTGCGAAAAAATCAGTCTGAAGTCTGGTTGTCTAACGAACAACTCTATTTCTGATTGGGCACTCAAAGGTGATGCGTCTATTTTTGGATTTACTAATGAAGCCACCCCGGTACCGGTAGCCCTTGCTGCTACTGAAAGCCAGGCAACGATTCACTCGGGAACTAACTTTACCAACAGTAACAAAGTGTGCCTTGGATTTGATTTTACAACTAATACCGTAAATAATTTAACACCAGCACAAGTGATAGCACTATCAAATCCAAACATTGATAATCCAGAATTTGCTTCAAATTCGGCCGATCTATTAACCGTAGCTAGTGGTGATAATTCTACTTTCACCCATACTTCAATCCAACCAATCATCTTATCAGACGATGATAAGAAACTTATTGGAAGCAAGGCAATCACCCACAAAGTGTTTACCCATATTAACTACACCTGGAAAGACAATGAAGATTGGGAACCATTTGTAGGAGTTGGTGCATCAGTAGAACTAAATCATGAATCTTCATGTCCAGCAACCCCTGCTAAAAAAGATTGCCCGCCAAAAAATACAAAACCAAAATCTGACTGTGCATCATGTGCTTTAAATCAATGGTCAGTTTGGGTCAAAGGTGGTATCGCCTTTAATTAATAATGCATAAAATACTGATACTGAAATGTTGATTTTAAAGAAGAATCCTTTTCAGTATCAGTACGTAAAACAATTTTTATTCGGCATGAATAAAAATTATTTTTTAAACTATTGCATCAAAAAAAATTATCTGATAGTGTCTTGTCGATGTAGTGAAATCCTCGTTCAAAATCTCTTACACAAAAAGGAGTATTTATGATGAAGTGTAGAGAAAAATTTTTCCTCAGCGCTTTGGTACTATGCGGCGTAGCTAGTACTCAAGTGCAAGCTGTAACTCCATATTTCGGCATTCGTTCGCAAGGAACATCTGCTGTACGTGAGATGCTCGGCTGGCAAAAACTAATTAATCGTTGTGATGAAGAAGATTTTTATGGAGCAGGATCTCTTGCCCTTGAATATTCTCAATCTTTCAGATCAAATCGAATCGCTGAATGTCTCTTTGGTGACGCCCTAGTTACAATCCCTGCTGCAACAACTCCTACAACACCTACTACTGGCTGCGATACTGGTTGTGATAGCAACAACGGTTGCAATTCTCGTTCTATTGTTATATCTGGTAGCTGTGTTGATGATCGCAATAACGACACAGATTTCTTGGCTGATTACTTTGGACTACCTACTGATTTCCAAAGCACGGTAAGTTTTTCACCAAAAATCAGAAACTTTGTTGCTGATTTCGAGTTCTACATGGGACTTAGTGAGTGGGCATGTGGTTTATACTTCAGATTAAACCTTCCGCTTAACTACACTCGTTGGGATCTAAACTTCTGTGAATCAATAACTAATGCTGGTACAAACCCGTACCTTCCTGGGTACTTCGGACCAACACTTGTTCCAACATCTGATCTTTTACACTCAGCAGAAGATTTCTTTGCTGGTAGAACTCCAACTTTAAGCGACGGAATAACATTCCAAGGATTAAAGTACAGCAAATGGGCTGGCGACTGTAAATCTAAAACAAAAACTCGTTTAGCTGACGTTGAAGCGGTACTTGGATATAACTTTGCATGCAGCGAAGATTATAACTTCGGTATTAACATCCGCACAGCTGCTCCAGCTGGTAACCGTCCTGAAGGCGAGTTCTTATTTGAACCAATGTCTGGTAACGGAAAACATTGGGAACTTGGCGCAGGAATCAATACATCTGCGGTTCTTTGGAGAGCTTGTGATTCAGACACAACATTCAGCGTATATCTTGATGCAAACGTAATGCACTTATTCGATGCATGCCAAACTCGTGTATTCGATCTTTGCTCAGCAGGCGATAACAGCAGATACATGCTTGCACAAAGACTTGGTACAAACAATAACACATTACAAGGTGGTACACCTTTAGTATTATCTGACTCTCAATTTGCAAACGAATTCGCTCCAGTTGCTAACTTAACTGCGTCTCGCGTTGATGTAAGCGTACCGGTAGTAGGAAACGTTGCTATCAAATTCGCATTCGACACAGACTGTGGATTTGGTTTTGATGTTGGTTATGAATTCTTCGGAAGCGCTTGCGAAAAAGTTTGCCGCAAAAATAGTTGCAACAACAACGATGTTACTCTAACTGATTGGGCATTAAAAGGTGATGCGCATGTAGTCGGATTCTTACCTGTTGATGGCGGCTCTGCTCCGATAAATCTTGCAGCAACACAAAGCACTGCAACAATTTCTCATGGTACAAACTTCCCAGGCGTTGACTGTACCTTTGTTGATTCTTCTAACTCAGTTGCAACTGGTGCACTTTTAGCAGCAACAGCAAACCCTAGAATTGATAATGTACAACCAGCATTCTCTGATGGGGATCCATTATTTGCACAACCGTTCCCTGATTTTGGTCCACAAACTAACACTTCAATCCAGCCAATTACACTTACAGAAGATGACATCAACGTAGTAACAAACCGTAACATCACTCATAAAGTGTTCGCTCACTTTAACTACACATGGCAAGATCGTGAAGAATGTCAGTGGATTCCATTCGTAGGTGTGGGTGCTTCAGCTGAATTCGCATCTCGAGGCGGCAACTGTGACACTACTGCATGTGACGTTGCAACAATCTGTGGAACAGAAAACACCTGTGATTCAGATGACAGAAGCAACTGCACAAGCTGCAGCAGCTTGAACCAGTGGTCAGTATGGATTAAAGGCGGATTCGCTTACTAAGCAAATCTAGTAGCCATACAAGGTTTACAGAGGTCCGTGGAACTTTCCACGGACCTCTTTTTTTATGAGCATGCAATTAAAATTTGATTAGTGAAAAAAATATTGTTAGCTTCTTAAACAGAAGTAAGTAAGGAATGTACAATCTTATAAAAGGAGTATGTATGAAGAACTACAGAGAAAGGTTTTTTCTCACCGTATTGGTATTATGCGGTTTAGCGGGAAGTGGCGCACAAGCTGCAACGGTAACCCCCTACTATCAAATACGTTCACAAGGTACTAACGCCGCCCGAGAAATGGTAGGATGGCAACAATTAATTAATCTTTGCTGTCAAGATGATTGGTATGGCGCTGGCGCTGTTGCACTTGAATATTCTCAATCATTTAGATCAAACAGAATGTGCGAATGCCTCTTTGGTGATGCATTAATCACTTCTTCTCCAGTAGCTACTGATGCTACACCTACTACAGCATGTGATACCGATTCAGATTGCAAAACAGAGTGCGATACCTGCAGCATCAGCATATCTGGTAGCTGCGTAGATGATAGAGACGGAACAAAAGATTTCTTAGCTGATTATTTTGGATTACCAACAGATTTCCAAAGCACCGTAAGTTTTTCACCAAAAATAAAAAACTTTGTTGCTGATTTTCAATTCTATTTCGGACTTGATTCATTTGCAGAAGGTTTATACTTCCGCGTTAACATGCCACTAACCCATACTCGTTGGGACTTGCATGCTCGCGAAGAAATAATCAACAAAGGAACAAACCCATATCTTATCGGATACTTCGGTCCTACCGGTATACCAACAGATGACTTACTCCATAGCGCACTCGATTTCTTTGCTGGTAAAACACCTGATTTAGGCGCAGTAACTTTTGACGCATTACAATTCAGTAAATGGTCTGTTGATGGATGCGAATCTAAATCTAAATCAAAAACTCGTTTAGCTGACGTTGAAGCAGCACTTGGATACAACTTTGTATGCAACGAAGATTACGTTTTTGGACTTAACGCTCGCGCAACAGCGCCAGCTGGTAACCGTCCTGAAGCGGAATTTTTATTTGAGCCTATGGTTGGTAGCGGACATTTCTGGGAACTTGGTGGTGGAATTAACACCGGAATAGTTCTTTGGAGATCATGCGAAGATAAGAGCAGATTTAGCTTCTATTTAGATGCAAATGTTACGCACCTATTCTCAACGCGCCAAACACGCGTATTTGATCTGTGTTCAGCAGGTAATAACAGCAGATATATGCTTGCACAAAAACTGGGCGCTAACGTAGACGACTTATCAACAGATAGAGTAACTGGATTATTATCTGATTTCCAATTCGTTAATCACTTCGCTCCTGTTGCAAACCTTACCGCATCTCCTGTTGATGTAAGCGTTTCAGTACAAGGTGATTTGGCACTACAATTTACATTCGCAACTGAATGCGGATTCAATTGGAGTGTTGGTTATGAATTGTGGGGTAAAGCATGTGAAAAACTATGCCGACAAAAAGGTTGCAACGCACCAGTATTGTCTGAATGGGCACTCAAAGGTGATGCACATGTATACGGATTTGCTGCCGCTGAAGGCCCTTCTGTACCTGTAGCTCTTGCTGCAACACAAAGCACTGCAACAATCCATCAAGGCACAAACTTCCCTGGCGTTGACTGCACGTTCGCTGATGCTCCTGCAAATACTATTGCAACTGGCGCACTCTTAGCAGCAACTGCCAATCCACGTATTGACAACGTGCAACCAGCTTTTGTTGGCTTTGGCAACCCCCTATTCACAACTCCAGCTTTGACTGCACCACAAACAAACACATCAATTCAGCCAATTGTACTCCAAGAATCTGATGTCAGCATCGTAACAAGCAGCGGTATCAGCCATAAAGTATTTACTCATTTTAGTTATACTTGGGAAACTAATGAATGTCGCTCATGGAGACCATTCATTGGCGTAGGTGCATCAGCTGAATTTGCACAAAGAGGATCTTGTGGCAGCGATTGTGATGATATCTGCAACACCGTTTGTCCAACAACAACACCAACTACATCGACAACAGATTGTAATTCATGCGACACATCATGCGAAAAAACAAAAGGCAACTGTGTTCGTTGCAGCAACTTAAATCAGTGGGCTGTATGGGTTAAAGGCGGTATCGCATACTAATTTAGTAGAGTATATTAGCTTTTCTATCAGGCTCGGAATTTTTCCGAGCCTGATCTTTTTTATAAGCTAAACAGGCTCGAGAGCACTCTCGGGTCTCATTTTTTATAAACTGTTGAGCAACAGAATGTACTCATAGTAGAGTGGTGAAAATGGAATAAAAACAGGAGTTATTTAAATGAAGATCAAATCCGCCATACTAAGAATTATCACCGCACTACTTGCATGCGTTATATCGCAAACAATTACCGCAACATCGCTTTCTGGTATCTCGTTTTTTAGCCCCCGCGCGCATATTGCCGATGCCGCACGTGATTTAATTGGTGAACATCGTTTTGAACATTACGATCACTCTTGCTTGTACACAACTGGTTCAATAACTGCTGAATACGCCAGATCATATAAACCACGGCGACTTGCAGAACATTTTTTTGGTACCAACTTCTTACATATAACCGGTAGTAATGTAATAGGGCGATCAGAAAACAATCTGCTTGCTGATTATTTTGGATTATCACAAACATTTTCAAGCGTTGTTCATTTAGACCCTGTTATGTCCCACGTACTTTTTGATTTTAGTTTTTTTGCAGGATATAAAAACTGGTATTTCATTATGCATGCCCCACTCGTTTGGACTCACGCAAAAGTCCTCATGAATGAAATAATTACCAATGATGGGCTTACTGATCCATTCCCTGCTGGATATATGGGGAAAAATGCAATCACTCCCGTATATGGCAGTTTTAGAGCAGCAATCGCTGGTGATACTATTTATGGAGATGTGCAACCACTAGAATTTGGAAAAATTATTTGCGATGGGGCCTCTCAAACAAAATTAGCCGATATTTCACTCGTCGTTGGATATGATCTGGTAAACAATGATTGTGGTTATGCCGGTTTTAATCTACGCGGAGTAATACCAACAGGCAGCAGATCAAAAAGTGAGATTATTTTTGAACCAATAGTAGGCAACGGACATCATGGAGAACTCGGTATCGGATTTGCGTCACGCGGCCTCATCTGGGAAAAAGAGGGAATCCAACGTGCAGACGTTTTCTTTAATTTTAATGTCACTCATCTCTTTAAATCACGCCAACGCCGATCATTTGATTTCTTTAATACCGACAGATTAGATAGTCAACTTTCTTCAGAAAACCCCTGTAATGAAAGCGGTTTTGGCAGTCGTTATATTTTGGTAAAAGAATTTGATGAAAATAAAGAATATATGGGTACAACTATTCCTGCAATTAATATCAGCACACTCAACTGCGATGTATCCATGGCAATACAATTTGATATCGCATTAATGTTTGCCTATCAATATAATAGCTTTAATTTTGACATCGGTTACAACGCATTTATACGCAGCAGAGAACTCATCTCCCTCCATGAGGGCCAATTCCCTTCCAACGGTTATGGATTTAAAGGAATTCAAAATCTGTATACACCACCCGTTCCTCTGAATACCACACAAAGTAATGCCACCATTGATGGTAACGTGGACCAAATCGCACGACTGCCAATCGATGCCACATTTGCAGAAAAACAGGCAGCGCTCGTAGACAGAAACTCTCCCATCTTGCTCCAAGAATCTGATATCGATGTAGAATCAGCAGCATCTGATATGGTCCTGACGCATAAAATATTCTGGTATGCCGGACACACCTGGTGCCATAATGCATGCAGTCGCGTGGAACCATATCTGGGTTTCGGTGCATTTGTAGAATTTGAAGGAGATCGACCAAAAGAAATGCAACCATACAAAAATGCGATGGCGCAATGGGGTCTCTGGTTAAAAGGTGGATTTGGCTGGCATTGACGATGTCGCCCTGAAGAATAAAAGGTTGCGCTTAATCTGGGCGCAACCTAATTATAGATATCGAAATTATTTTTTATTAACGATGTACGACTACTTTTTTTTCAACCAATTACGCACATTAATAGGCAATCTCTGCAACCTATGCAATGCGGGATTTTTAAAATAGAATGCTCGTTTTGATAAATCCACAATTGCATGCGTATCTTGTGCATTATAAATCGCTGTAAAAAAATTAGACCGATTTTCTGCAATTTTTTTTGCAGGATCTTTTATTAACCTGTTACTCGAAACTAATGGAACAGCAATGTCTAAATTTGTTCTAAAATTAAACCATGTACCTATTGCCTGTCCCAATGCAAGTCTATCTGGCCCGTCCTCTATAAAAGGACCTTTATCAATAAACATTCCTTTATCATCAATCTGCCTTTCAAAGAAACTATCACACCGCTGTAACACATCACGTATCTCTGTTGGTTTACTGGAATATACCGTTTTAACCTCATTATGTGTTGCATGAGAATACATCAAAGCACCACTACCATCTGGTACAACCTCCAACTTCCCCTTCATACACGCATTGATCAATGCTATCTTTTGCGCATTGGACATCGACTCTGCATGCACCGCTGCAGAAGTTACAATCAATCCCAACAGATACAAACCATTTACTATTTTCATAGAAGCATCCTTTTACTTTTATTGAACAAATCTCTTCCATCTCACAATGAGCGGATATCTTAAAAATAGTTTCTTCTTTGATGCCTGCTCGACTTTGATTGCATCGTGCTGACCGTCAATTGCCTCAAAAAAGTTTTTTGCACTATTAATTGCATCCAAAAGGTTTTGACGATTGTTTATCACTTTTTCTGAATCTTTATCGATCTTTCCACGCAGATCATCACAATTTTTAAAGATCTTCCATTTGTATATAGCCTTTTTGAGTCGCCCTTCTGATAGCTCTCCGGCAGCATATTTAGCTTCATAATCTCGCAGTACATGTTTTATTTCATCGACTCGTATACCATGCTGTCTCTTTCCTCCCATATACTTCAAAAAGCGCTCATCTGCATACAACTGCCCCTTCATGCATGCGTCTATAAAAGAAGTTACTCTCTCATCAGCAACACGCTCCGGATCTTCTACTCGTATGGTGCTGCTAAGACCACCTAATTCACCAACCATCTGTATTGCAAAAGCTAGTATCATAAAAAATACCATAACAATATCCTCTCTAAAAAACATCTTATTCAAAAAAACAGCTCATTAAAGGGTACGGACCGACATTAAAAAGGGCAAGAATATCTACACTCTTGCCCTTTTAACAGAATTATTTTTTCACTGTAAAACAATTAACTCAAATACGTCCTTAATGATCATGCCCCGCATTGCATTCCTCACAAATCCTATTAAAACAGACCCAATACAAAAGTCTTCCCTTCTGTTTTAGTGTCAGTTGATGCAACATCTCCTTATCCGCAGCAAGGATCTCAACATTCGTTACTACCTCTTTTAATCTATTCGGTAACAATTGTTTTAAACGTTCGGCTCGGTTTAATGCGCCTTTAGATTGTAACGTTTCCTGAGACTTACCATCTGCATGTACATGCAATACCGCACTTTTTTTTCCGTCAGACACCGCGTTAGCCTGCACTGCACCAAAAAACAAAATCAATCCAAATAATCGTAACACACTCAAAATTTTCATATTCATATCCTTATTGTTATTTCTTTGCTATTTCAGCCAATTTCGACAACCTACGCATCACCGGATTTTCTAATCGCAACGATCGTTGACCCGCCCGAGCAATCGCGCATATATCGCTTCTATCTCCAATTGGATTATCCACTTTTCGTTTTCCGTTAACAATCTGTACTGTCTGCTTATTGTTGCCACTTGCCAGTATTGCATTCAAAAACGCCTGTCGATTGGCTTTAATTTTTTGTGCAGCTTTACTGTTATTGCCATCAAGATCTTGCAAATTTACAAATTCACGAAACTTTTGCATTGCATGCTTTTCTTCCTGCACATACCAATCTCCATCATCTTGAACATAGTAATCAAACAAACGCCCCAACCTACTGTTATGTATTTTTTCAACTGGCTCAGATTGAGCTTCAATCACCAAATCTTTCAAGTAGGGCACATAGAGCTCACCGGAAAGATCTCCGTGAGCTTTCTTACGATTTTTCACCGTATACGCCAACCACTGCCACTTTTGTCCATACTCAACATAGTATTTTTGAAAACGACGCGCTGAGACCAGTAATTTACCATTCATACATGCATCTATTTGCGCTATTTTTTCTCGCGCGTTGACTGCCTGTTCCGAATATCTATAGGGACGTGTCAACTCAGCTACCAACTGCATGCCAGTTAATGGTACAAGTAGTACTGGGGCCAGTATTGCTGCAAACATAATAATATCCTTTCTAAGAAGTCTTAATCTTCAAAATCAACACAACAAAGGATACAGACAGAAATTAAAAAGACAAGAAGCGCACGCCCTCTGCCTTTTTAACAAAATTATTTTTTCTCTCATGCATAACCACTTATACACAATCACACCATTATAAAGTGGATGTGGATTTTGTTGGCATTAAAAATCAATGACATAACTCCTAAAATATATAAACTAATAATCTCTAAAACTATTAATGTTACTCGATTAAACGAATGTGTGCATAAGGAATCATATGCTATTAATAACTACCGAAATCACTCTTGACGAACTAAAAAAAATGGCTCTCAAAATGCATAACAACCTTGTAAAAGCAGTCGTTGATATTGAAAAAGGCATCATGATAGTTGATGCCGAATTACATGCAGATCAAGAAGACACATTTCTTGAAAATGGATCTGCTCAACAAAACCTATGGGGCATAAATCTACACCCTTCAAAATTTGGCTCTGATGATTTTATAGAATTTGATTCAATGATTAACATTCGCCCATCACAAGGAAATTATGATAGAGGCGTTAATGATACTGCAACTCAGAAAAAAATTGTTAGTATCGTTAACCAGCTGGTAATCTCATGAACATGGTAAGGATTATTCATAAAGATCTTTATGAATCTGGCCGATGGTTTAAACTATCTCTCGTAGAACAACTGGCCAACATTGGCGCGGATGTAGGCAGAGCAATTCAAGCACGTGCAAAAAATGATCCACAATCTTGCCAATATGCTTTTGAGCGTGCGTTAGAACTTATCGATTTTACCAAAGAAGATCCGAAAAACAGAAAACGACTTAAGGAAGTGCTTCGAGTTCGCGAATTTCTTGCAGATTATTTTGCAGGTGATAATCAGTATGGTTTTACAGACCAAGCTTGGCAAAATTATTTTTATTACTTTGGCTATTTAGTCGCTGCTCGTCGAGGAAAGTAAATATACTCTATTTTCCTGACTATTTTTTTACCCATTTTCCGTCAGCATTTTTCTCATATTCATGTTTCACTGCAGACCAAGCAACCTTAAAAGCCTGCTCTTCGTTACTATATTCTTCATGAGCACTATTAAATGCCTTGCGGAAAATAGTTTGCGCATGCTCAGGAAGATGGTCACGAACAGAACTTGGCAAATCAGCATTTGATGCATATGGCATTGCAACTCCTTTTTATTTATACACTACTTACTACTGCATACGATAACCCATGTATTCATTATTGTGACAATAGCAGATAAAAAAAGAAACACCTCGCCATATAACGAGGCGTTCACCATCATAACAATCAATTAAAATACTATTACAAAGGCCGCTGCAATACCCACTCAGACCAAATCTGATGATGTCGCTCCATCTCTTTTTTCTTATCGTCCTCAGAGCCACTACTTTTCTTAGATAAACAGTCAGTAATATTCGCTGACAATCTACGCAATCTATGCTTTAAATGTCCTTCTACCTGTAACGCTCTACTTGCAGCACCTACAATTGCATGCGCATCGTTCTGATTTTTGATTACTGATAAAAGATTACGCCGATTATTTCTGATGCGTTCTATAACTTCCTTATCTGCATCACCTTCAAGATCTTGGTGCGTTATAAATGCATATAACCTGCTAGCCCTACGCTCGGCTCGTAATTCTTCAAAGGTTTCTTCTATCTCTTTTTGCCCGTCTTGAGGATTACCGGTAATACAATATTTGAACAAGCGAATCAACTGAACATATCTCAAAGATGATAAAAATTTATCCGCATCATGATCTTGCTTATATCTTTTGCGATATTGAGCAAACGCACACATTTCTCGCAATTCTGAATACAGGTTATCAGGAGCAATTTTATATACCACTCCTCTCTTATTATATCTATTATCCGGATACTGCACCATGCCATCCACAGCGGTTAATTTTCCATACATATACGCATCTGCCAATGAAATTCTTTCTGCTGATGATAGCTTTGACGCTCCTTCATTTACGCGACATATAACTTGTGATATCTTCCCTGCATCATACGCCTGGTACAAAGTGATGCTATTTTTTGACAAGCGATCGGCATCAGAATTGGCTACCCCTTGTGCATACATTGCACCGGAACATACAACCAATCCGTATAATCGCAGCACGCTCAAAAATTTCATGATAATAGCCTCTTTAAAAAATGATAATCGTGAAAAACAACATCAGACAGGATACGATCACAAAGATAAAAGGCAAGAACCGATAAAATCCTTGCCTTTTATATATAACTATTTTTGGCGTATATAATGAGCCATACGCTATTTAAAGCAGATTAAATATTAACCCAGATTAGCCCCAGATAAGCCTTCAGCAAGCTGAGTGACCTGGTTTGCTAAAGCAGCAGCGATGTTCCAACCCCATCCACGACGCGCTGGTTGCGCTTGAGCAGCAGCAGCGGGCTGCGATACTTCGCTTTCCGAATTCGCGCCAGATAGACGTCTTACCCGTTCTGCAACAGGTGATGGTTCTGCTTGTGGTTGTGGCAACGATAAACGAACTAATTCCGAAGGTAAATTCGGTAATGATTGGCGTCTTACTGGTGCTCGTGTATCATCAATTTCGCCATATTCCTCAAAATCTTTCTCTATTGATTTGTCTTCTTTCTGCTCATCCAATGCCCGTAGTCGCGACAAATCCTCACATGACGCGTTTCTTTGACCTCTTCTGAGAAGCCTCTCTCGATCAGCTTTTTGTAATCCTTTCAACCGTTTATTCAAATCTTTTTTCGCAGATCCAAATAAGTGCAGCTCTTTGTTCAAACTGACCGTGAATGGATGCTTTGCACCTAACCGTGGAATGACCACGCGCATAACTACATGTTGAAACGCTTTATGTTTTTTCGACACCTGGCTAAGCTTAGCTTCTGCTTGAGCCGAAAGTAATCTATCACTGGCGTAGTTCAACTCCTTACTGAGATGAATTCTGGCCTCACTGCCCTCATTCGCTATCGTATGAATATTTTGAAGTTCTTCATCAGAGAATGCGCCACCTGTCTGTCTTCTTAAAACACTCAATTTTTCGTCCTGCAAACCATGTGCTGGATTACCATACAGATTCATACCAACCTCCTTGGAATCTTCCTCTGCCGCAGCATTGATCCCGCCAGCAAATAGGCATAAGCCAGTCATCAATAAAATCATGTAATTATTCTTTATTTTCATAGTGTCCCCCTAACGCTAAAAACCTTATAATGTACCTCAAACATAACACTATAAGGATAACCCCCAATTGACAGGCAGTCAACTGGGGGTTAAATAAAAGCATTAATCCTGACACGGACTCTCATGAGAAAAGCATGGCTAGAGGCCCAGGCACATGCGTCTGACCATAATTACTTGGTACGCCGTGCCTGCACATACGCGGCAATATCAGAAAGAGATTGCATCTTTTCCGCATCTTCATCATTAATTTCTATGCCAAATTGCTCTTCCAATCGCATAATAATTTGGACAATATCTATTGAATCTGCGCCAAGAGATTCGAGCGTAACGTCATGCGTTACGACCGTTTTTTCAATTTTCAGCTCTTGGGCAATAATCGTGATAATTTTCTCTAATGTGTCTTGCATATCAAATGTTGGCATCGTCTATTCCTTTCTGTTGATCCATTGGTTGATTAATAATCTGTTTTAATTCTTGTATATCTGCTTTTGTATTTACTGCCACTACTTTTTTATCCGGATATAATGCTAAAACCATATCTCGTATTTCTGTGCCCGGTCCCACTTGCACCACCAAATCATATTCTTGCACCGCTGCTAAAATTTTATGCCACTGTATTGGCAGGATGGTTTGATTAATAACTGTTTCTTTAACATCTGCACCGAGCGTAATCGGTTTTGCATCAACGTTCGCAAGCAAGGGCACTTCTAAATCTTTAAAATCCACTTTTTCCATATAAATCTTATACTGCGCAACCACCTGCTCCATAAGCGATGAATGCAAGCCAAATTCTGCTCCCACCTCTTGCATGCTCTCTGCATCTTTTTCTCCTGCTGCTTTACGCACACGGTCCACTGCATCAGCATGTCCCATCACCACATGCACCTGCGGACTCAAAGATGCTGCGACATAAACTGCATGTACATCATCTGATGCCAGCTCGCATAATCCTTTTACCATTTTTAAGGAAAGACCAGAAATACGTAACCCGCTCACCGCCCCTTGCTGAAAGGCCTGCTGATAAAATGAAACATATTTAGAAATGAGGTAGAGTCCATCAGGAAAGGTAAATCCCTTTGCCGTATAAATCGCTGCATACTCGCCAATATTATACCCAGCCACACAATCAGGATAAATCTCTTGATCTTTGAGCAGATGTGCGATCGCACAACTCACCAAAAAAAGAGACGGATATGCTTGATCCATACGACCAAGTTCCACATCCGACGCAGCAAAACATAATTTTACAAAATTATGACCAATACAGTTGGAAGCTTCTTCAAAATATTCCTGCACAATTCGAAACTCGTCATAGAGCTCCTTGCCCATGCCAACAAATTGTGCTCCATATCCTGGAAACAGAAAAATTGTTTTCATACACCCCCCGCATAAATTTAATCCATAATCAGTTGTCGATATGGCGCAAAAATATCTGTATGCGAGAAATTGTTTCCTGTTTACCGATAATCGACACCAAATCAAAAATTCCTGGACTAGCCGTTTTTCCCACAAGCGCTATGCGCAATGGCTGTGCAATATGTGCGAGTGAAATCCCCTGTGCTTTACACCATGTTTTTACGGCATCCGTTATGGAATCTACTGTATATGTGGGCAGCTTCTCAATGATTTGTACAAATTCATGTAAATGAGCTGACGTACTACTGCCAATCCATTTATCTACATCTGCTTGCAAATAGGTATGGGGAGCGGTATACAAAGCGATCAACGCTTCCATTAGTTCACTCATTAACAGCACACGATCTTTATACAATTGCAACAACTGCAAAACCTGCTGCTCATTCCATGCAGGAACTGCATCAATGAAATCAGGAGCTAAATAATTGGTAATGTAATTAAACAGCTCTTGTGCTGTTTTTTCTCTAATATATACACCATTCATCCAATTTAATTTATCAGTATCAAAAATCGCTCCCTTTTTTCCCACCTGATCCAATGAGAACAAATGAATCAGTTCATCTTGCGTAAATTTTTCTTGATCACCATGGGACCAACCCAAACGGACCAAATAATTAATCAAAGCTTCCGGTAAATATCCTTTGGCTTTGTATTCTACTGCAGAAACTGCACCATCACGCTTACTCAATTTATCGCCGCTCGGGCCTAAGATAAGCGGAAGATGTGCAAATTGTGGCACTACATATCCACACGCTTGAAAAAGAAAAATCTGTTTTGGCGTATTAGGAATATGATCTTCTCCACGAACTACGTGGGTAATATTCATGAATGCATCATCCGCAACTACCACAAAGTTATAAACTGGCCGTCCATCAGAACGAACTATAATAAAATCATCAAACTGATTCATATCAAAGGTAACGGTACCACGAATCATATCATCAAATGAAATATGCTGAATATCGCGCGGCAATGCAAAACGAATTACCGATGACAGCGATATATCTTTAGGCTCACGGTCACGGCAATGCCCATCATATTTAATAAATGCATCCTGTGGACCATATTTTTGAGCATGACGCGCAAGAACCTCTTGTTCACTACAATAACAACGATACACTTTTTTTTGCGCCAATAGCTGCTCTACCAATGCAGTATGCTCTGGCAATCGCTCCGATTGAACTACAATGGGCTCGTCTGAGACAAGCCCACTCCATTGCAATGATGCAATAATAGAATCAACATATTCTTGCTTAAACCGCTCGCGATCCGTATCTTCAATCCGTACTAAAAATGTACCATTATTGTGTCGCGCAAATAACCAATTAAAAATTGCTGTACGCAAACCACCAATATGCAAATGTCCAGTAGGAGATGGTGCAAATCGCACTCGTATTGCTTGTGTATTCGTTGTCATCATGTATATCAATACCTACTTACGCAATTTGTTGTAATTTTTGTTCTGCTAACGCTGTCCATAATGTTGTTTGCTCAGGAGAATCTGGCAATGCTGTTAATGTTTCCCACGCCTCTTTAGCATCTTCAATATTATTTTTTGACCACTGGTATAATCCCAAATAGTAAAGCGCTACATCACGCTGTACATTGTTTTTATCATACGCAAGTTTTTCTAACTCTTGTAAACCAGTCTCATTTCCCAAATCAATATTAATGAGTGCGCGTTTGGTTGCATATACGGTGTATAATGGTGATGAAGCGGCAACCAGAGATAACGCTGCATCTAATAATGCAACCGCTTCTGCTTTTTTATCCTGCTTTAATGCACTGTTTGCTTCAAATGCCTTAAAATATGGAGCTAATGATGACTGTGTATGTCGCGCATATCCCGCTGCCCATAACGCTTGAATATCAGCCCATGTCTGACGCTCGCGCGCACCTTTCTCGTATTCACGCAAACATTCTGCAAACATCACCTGCGCAGATTGCTCACGAGAAACAACATACCATCGATATCCAAAATATCCTGCGCCTACAACTGCTGCCAGTCCTACAGCAAGTAACAGATAATTCATGTATCCGTTGTTATTTTTCATATATCCATTACCACCAAAACTCATAGTTCCGTAACTACTTCTTTTGTCCATAATCTCAACTCCTTGTGCTAACACTGTTTTTCATGACATATAATGGGAAAAAATATCATAGATATATTGAAATGGCGAATCAAAAAATAGAGTGGCACAAATCCACGTGCTCTATTGATACCCAAAAATCTTCCGCCCTATAAGAACAAGTAACCCACAATCGTCGTCGCGAGCCGCCATTGGCGTGCGTGGTGATCCTGCTACACTTTTGTAGACATGAAGAACTTGTAGTAAACTAACAATTACGAGGGACTTTATGAGAAAAATAAGAATTTATGATAAAGAATTTAAATTAAATGCCTTAGAACTGTATACAGCGGGCAAAACAGGCAC
>DASZBJ010000057.1 GCA_035944115.1 Candidatus Babeliales bacterium | reverse complement strand
TTGCTTACTATTCCTTCATGAACTGCTGTTGAATCATCACCTGGTTTGTCGGCATACATTATAATGTCATCACAAATACTATTTATAAAATTGTTACCAGTAATTGTAAAATTTGAATCACCTCGAATCATAAGTGTATTGCCTGCAAATTCTCCACGTACTCTATTTTGACTATCACCATCAAATGTGAGTCCTTGAATTGTAAAATTTGAGTCAGATCTTAAATACATATTACTAATGGTGTAATAATTCGTATAAGGTCCATCGACTTGTTTTAATGTGGCTGAAGTGCCGATAACTTTAAAGTTAGATAAATAATCAATTTCTACTGTAGAGCTAATGCGATATATTCCTTGTGGAAAATATAATGTTCCTCCCTTTGCAGCAACAAGATCGGCAATAGCTTTATTAATAGAATTAATATCATCGGTAGTGCCATCACCTTTTGCGCCATAGTTTTTCACATTAAATGTAGTACCAATTGCTCCTGGTGGATTATTCGTTGGTGGTTGGACAGGAGGCAGTGGTTGAGTCGGGGGAGTAACAGGTGGAGTGACTGGAGGTTGCAGAGGATTATTTACAGCATGTGGATCTGTAACAACTATAATGATAGTCTGGCTAATGGTATTAACTCCATCGGTAGCAGTAAATACGGCAGGATAGGTACCAGCAGTATCTGGAATCCAGGTAAATAGTTGTGCATCAGGATCAAAATCGGCATCACCAGGAATATCTCCAATACCATAGGTAAGTGCTTGTCCTGTCGGACTTGTAGCATGTACTATCAACGTCAATAATTGTCCAACGTGAACATTTTGACTCGATTGATAATCAAAAACTGGAGGTTGAGATGTATTTGAAAGAGGATTGCTCGGTTGAGGGAGTGGTTGTGCAGTTGGAATTACTGATTGTTGTGGTGGTGAAACTGGACGCGTAGGAGTTCCTATTGAATATATCAAATTATTTTGTGTATTGCCTGTAGTATGTGATGAGTTTTGTCCTGAACCGGTCGAATACGTGCTTGAAGATTTCTTGATAACCGGAGGCCGTTCTGCAGCAAGAGCAAGATGTACCCCTTGTGTTTGGCCATTGCCATACATTTGAGCTTGAACAAGTTCTTGAAGTGTCCCTGTATTAAATGCTGCCACAATTTTTAAATCGGATGAAGTAAATACCTGTGCATCCGTTCGGCTTTCGAGGACAGCAAATGGAGCAAAGGTATACGTATTTTTATTTTTAAAAATAGATTCTTTTGGCAAAACACTTAGTGTGACGGTAGAAACTCCATTACTTGGGACGGTGGCATGAATTGGTATTTCAAAAACCTGTGATGGCATTGAAGCCGTAAGGGTAGTACTTGCAGTTGTCAAAACAGTTGTTGTACCAAATGAAAAACGAATGCCAATGTACGTATCTGCTGGAATAATGATATCTGAGAGTGGAATACCGATATCTTTATCGGTATGTTGCAATAGTTGTATATTTTTTGAACTTGTCGCTGCTGCTATCCAAGAGCCATCTTGTTTTTCAAGCTCAACATGATTGATAGAAATATCAACACCTTTAAGTGAAACTGCAGAAAGGAAATCGGCAGTACTTTTTGCAAATAAAATAATATGTCCTGGTTCTGGACCAATTGCCGGAGTAAAAGAAAGGCTTTGTAGATATGTTATAAATTTTTGAAGACCTTCAAGATGCAAATCATCAAGTGATGGGCGAACAAGTATAAAAAAAGCAATGCCTGCAGTAAGGCCAATCGTTACAATTGAAATAAGAATCCACTTAATTACACCAGACACAACTTTATAGTACCATAAATAGATTTGGAGGTTGAGCCTCCAAGTATAGGTGGGCGATAGAGGACTCGAACCTCTGGCATCAACAACGTCAATGTTGCGCTCTACCAACTGAGCTAATCGCCCATACGTGCACTGTATCAGAAATTATGTGTA
>DASZBJ010000056.1 GCA_035944115.1 Candidatus Babeliales bacterium | reverse complement strand
TATTAAAGGCCGCCTTATCATTGGAACATTTGCATCGCAAATGGAACGTATGATTAAGATTATTGAAATCGCGGAGCGCTATGGCAAGAAAATTGTCGTTGAAGGCCGTTCAATGAAAACAAATATTGAAGTGGCAAAGCTTGCTGGCATGCTCACTATTAAGCGCGATACTATTATCAATAGTCAGGATATCGAAAGCTATCCACCAGATCGTGTTATCGTCTTAGCAACAGGTGCACAAGGCGAAGAATTTGCTGCACTTATGCGAATGGCTACAAAGTCTCATAAGAATTTGAAACTCAATAAGCGCGATACTGTTCTTCTCTCATCTTCTATTATTCCTGGAAATGAAAAAACTGTTCAGAAGCTGAAAGACAATCTGGCCCGACAAGGTGTGAAAATTATTCACTACCGAACATCAGATGTCTACATTCACTCATCTGGTCACGGCAATCGTGGAGAACTTGAATGGATGTTTAAGAAAGTGAAACCTCATTTCTTCATGCCAGTTCACGGCAATCACTACATGTTACGTCTCCATGCTCAGGCTATTGAAGCTCTTGGCATGCCTGAAGATCATATTATTATTCCTGACAACGGCACTATTATCGAAATTCGAGATCAAGGAACCAAACTTGTTCGCCTTAAAGAAAAAGCACCATCTGGCATGGTTATGGTTGATGGATTCTCTGTCGGCGATATTCAAGAAGTGGTTATCCGCGATCGACAAATGCTCGCTCAAGATGGCATGTTCGTACTTATTGCTTCGATTAATACATCAACGGGTAAACTTAAAAAATCTCCTGATATTATTTCTCGAGGGTTCGTCTATCTTCGTGAATCTCAAGATTTGCTTCAGCAAACTCGCTACATCATTAAAAAGACTATTGAAGAAACAGTTGAAGGTATGCATCCAATCAACTTTGATTATGTAAAACAAGTCGTCACCGACAACGTGTCAAAATATCTCTTCCAGCAGACGGCAAAGCGCCCGATCGTTATTCCTGTACTTCTCGGAGTGTAATACTTGGAGGCTCAACCTCCAAATGAATAATCAACAAAAAAACGGCCTATTACAGGCTTTTTTTGTGTAGTTTATTATTTGACTTTTATATTAAATAATGATATAATGTAGTAAAGTTCTTTACACAAACCAGGAGAAGTCATGAATAATCCTCTTATCGACGCATTTGTACGGTTGCAAAACCTTACACCAGCAAATGCTCTCGAGCAACTCTTCAATCTATTCCATCGGATTGCTCGAGCAAACACTGAAGAGATCATTGCAATCTTCCAAGCATTTGACTTGTTTCAAGAGATGACAGATAGTTCGGCGAATGAAGATTTCGAAGAACATCTTAATAAGATTGAGCTAGCAATCATGCATCGTATGGTTGCTATTGTTGCTCAAACACCCATTGAACGTCGAGAAGGAATTCGCAAAACTCTTTTCTACGCAGCTAGTGATAGTGGTTACTGTATTATGTTAGGCAAGTCAAAGTTTTAATAGCTTTTCTTCAAGCTAGTACTCTTACACCGCAGCTTCTTATCAAAGATAAGCTGCGGTTTTTTATTGCCTTATCAACACCTACTTTCCCCTCCGCCTGATATAATAGAATGATGAAACAACGCCTTACGCGCAGAGTTACGTGGATATACGCCGCTGCTCTTTTTCTCTCACTTCACTATGCATTCACTGTCTACATAAACTCAAACTTTCTTGTTCAGTATTTTTCGCAATCGGAAGTGAGTCTGCTCTATACCATTGGCTCAGCCATTACTATTATCTTTTTTATAGCAAGTCCAAGCCTTGTACGAAAATTTGGTAATGGTCGTGTATTGCTTACAGCAATTTTTCTTGAAGCAACTGCACTCTTTGGCATCTACATGAGCCAGAATTCAACTGCAATCGCCACATTTTTTATATGTATTCAAGCACTACCTCCACTTTTGCTCTTCGGCCTCGATGTCTTTTTAGAAGACACCCTTCGATCAGAGAAAACAACTGGCCGAGTGCGTTCGATGTATCTTACGATTATAAATTTTGCCTTTCTTCTCTCTCCACTTATTGTGGGATCTATTGTTCAAAATTATTCATATAAAGTAATTTATCTTATTGCAGCAGGCTTTTGTTTTTTCCTCTTCTTTGTCGTCG
>DASZBJ010000055.1 GCA_035944115.1 Candidatus Babeliales bacterium | reverse complement strand
CCGAGGAGTTTTACGGCCGCGCGGCCGTAAACCTTCTAGGAGGATCACTACAAGAAAAAACGGTTCCTTTCCAGCAAAGTTTCAGCAGAATTCTGTTGATTTTATCTCTTGATTAGGAACTCTTGATTAGGACCAATTTCAGCACAAATCTCTTGATTCCTGCATTGGTTAAATGTCCAACTTATACTAGTAAAAGAAATGTAAACTAAAAAATCCGCCCCTCGCAATCCGGGCCTAATCACCTACTACCAAGGCCCAAGGCCCACCTCGCCTAGCCTAGGCTAATTGACAAAGCCACCTACCTACCCTAGGCTAAGCCAAGGGTGAGGGTCAAGGGGATCGAACCTTGAACCTCTTGGCTATAGTGTGAAGGCCTTAGCCACTAAGCCACCGCTCATTACATGATGTAAGCCAAGTACGTAGGACTTTTGTATGAAGAACCCATCACACTTACAAACTTTTGTATATATATTAATTAGTGAAAGTAAAAACAAGCAAAGAATAAATGTATTTACTGTTATTAATTAGTAAATATTATATTTACATTAAATTATTTTTACAAAAATACTTCAAAACATCAACTAAAGTAATTATTGTATTATTATTATTATAACTACGTTAATTACATTAATTTCAGTATTTTATTGAAATTAGCAATTTCTGGGGTTTGCCAAGAAAGCTTCAAAGTCAAATTACTTTTTCATATAAACTCACAAAAATATGATTAAGATATCCATGGAAGCGCAATTCAATTGCGCTTCCAATGAGCCTATTCTCACCCCTACGAGATTACGTACGAAGAAGTAATTTGACTTTGAAGCATTCTGGGGTTTGGCCCAGCATGCTTCAAAGTCAAATTACTTCTTCATATAAAATCACACAAATATGATCAAGATACCAATGGAAGCGCAATTGAAATGCGCTTCCAATGAGCCTATTTTCACTCCTAGGAGATTGTATATGAGAAAGTTATGTGATTTTGAAGCATTCTGGGGTTTGCCAAGAAAGTTTCAAAGTCAAATTACTTTTTCATATGAACTCACAAAAATATGATTAAGATACCCATGGAAGCGCAATTCAAATGCGCTTCCATTGAGCCTATTCTCACCCCTACGAGATTACGTATGAAGAAGTAATTTGACTTTGAAGCATTCTGGGGTTTGGTTCAGCATGCTTCAAAGTCAAATTACTTCTTCATATGGAGTCACAAAAATATGGGTAAGATACTCATGGAAGCGCAATTCAATTGCGCTTCCAATGAGCCTATTTTCACCCCTAGGAGATTAAGTATGAGGAAGTAATTTGAATTTGAATCTTTCTGGGCCTTAGGGTAGCTTTGAAATTTGACTTTGAAGCTTTATTAGCAAACCCTCATTAATTTAAGTATTTACATTAATTAATTAATTTAGTTATTACATTAATTATAGTAAATACAATAGTTATAATAATGACGTATGCTAGGAATTATAATAATTAAAACCTATAAATAAAATTATAATTATAATCATTCACAAATTACTATAATTATAAATTTAAGTACTTATAGTAACCCATTATTATTAATTAATCAATTATCTAATTATTGTAAATTATAAGCATTTTAGTGATTAATTACTTTACTACAATTAGTATAATTAAAAAACAATATCACAATAATTAAAATTCCTCTGCTGAAATCAACAATTAAATTATCTTCCTCTGCTGAAATCAGCATATAGATGTTCACTCTGTTGATTTCAGTGGCATATTGGCTCTATTTTGACATTGTTTTCCCAAATCTGCTGAAACCAGCAGAAAACAGTTGATTTTGTGCTGATTCGGACCGCGTTTTCTTGTAGTGATGCAAACGAATGCCTTGAGGGGAGTGCATTGTGGAATTTAAGGGCACTTGCTTGGGAC
>DASZBJ010000054.1 GCA_035944115.1 Candidatus Babeliales bacterium | reverse complement strand
GTGCGCGACCACCGCTCCCCGCTAACCGAAGACCGCAATCACCGGACTGCACAACGGCACCTCATCAGCGGAAACAACCAATGGCGCCGGAGCTCGCTGCCACTCCAATCATCCTTGATCGCGTCGGCCGGGCTCCTCGCTGTATCGAGTGGGTTTGGTGATCAAGTGTGGGTGGTCCGGCGTGGCGGGTTGACGAGGGGGTGATTGTTTCGTTGGCTGCGTGACTGTCCGTGATGGTCGTGTAGCAGGGGGTTGTCGGGGTATGGATGAGTTGGGGTTGTTCACGGCGGCGTTGGGGCTCAGCGGGCCGTGGCGGGTGACGCGCAGCGAGTTCGACGCCGAGCGGACTCAGCTGGATCTGTATCTGGGTTTTGATCGTGGTGCCCGGTTCGGGTGTCCGGCTAAGGACTGCGTGCAGGGTGGGTGTGCGGTGCATGACACGGTGGACAAGACGTGGCGGCATCTGGACTTTTTCCAGCATCGGGCGTTGTTGCATGCCCGGTTGCCGCGGGTGCGCTGTCCGGAGCACGGGGTGCGGCAGGTCAGCGTGGCGTGGGCGCGTCCGGGGTCGGGGTTCACGCTGTTGTTCGAGGCGCTGGTGTGCAGCTTCGCGGCGGCGATGCCGATGGCGAAGGTCGCTGCGATGACTCGGGAGCACGACACCAGGATCTGGCGGATCGTGGAGCACCACGTGGGCGCCGCCCGTGACCAGGAGGACTTCACTGGGGTGCGCAAGGTCGGCATGGACGAGACCTCGGCCCGCAAAGGCCAGGACTACGTGAGCATCTTCGCCGACATGGTGGCGGCCCGGGTGCTGTTCGCCACCGAGGGGCGTGACGCGGCTACGGTGGCTCGCTTCGCTGCTGACCTGGCCGAACACGGTGGTGACCCGAAGACCATCACCGACACCAGCTCCGACATGAGCACCGCGTTCATCTCCGGAATCAGGGCGCACCTACCGAACGCGACGATGACCTTCGACAAGTTCCACCTAGCCGCCAAACTCAGCGAAGCGGTCGACGCGGTACGCCGAACCGAGGTCACGACCCGCCCGGAACTCAAGCACACCCGCTGGCTATGGCTGAAAAACTTCTCGAACCTCTCGGTCAAGCAGCGAGCCGAGCTCCACCAGCTGATGCGCCCCTCAGCCAAGCTCGCGACCGCCCGGGCACTGCGCTGGCGGGAGGACTTCCAAGCCTTCTACGACCAGCACCCCAGCTACGCACCCGAGTACCTCCGACGCTGGTGCTACGGCGCGAAACGCTCCCGCCTCCACCCCATCAAAGACTTCGTAGCGCTCGTGGAAAAACACTGGGACGGCATCATCTCCTGGCACACCAACCACCTGACCAACGGCCTGCTCGAAGGGATCAACTCCCTCGTCCAGGCCGCCAAGGCCCGCGCCCGGGGCTACCGCAACAAAAACAAGATGATCACTATCGTCTACCTCACCGCGGCCAAACTCCAGCTACCCACCCACACCAACCCCACACCCACCTACATGTCATCACGCTGAGTAACCCCACACACGCC
>DASZBJ010000053.1 GCA_035944115.1 Candidatus Babeliales bacterium | reverse complement strand
ATCGGCTTCAGATTCAATTTCAATCCAAGCCCCTCGAGATGGAATGATTTTTGCACCAAAATATGTCTTTCCTTTCAATTCTGTTGAAGTGAAGAACACGCCAAAAGATCGAGCCAATTGTGGAACAATAACTCGTTCAATACCAGCAATAATAAAGGTACCGTGCGGAGTCATCAATGGAAAATCTGCCATGAAAATCTCCTGCTCTTTGGTACCGCCAATTGTCTTATTCTTGAGTCGGACACTTACTTTAAGTGGCGCTTCGTACGAAAGTTTGTTGTCCTTTGCATAAAATTCATCGTACTGTGGCTCACCGAGTTTGAAACCAGTAAAATCAAGTTCAAACTTTTTTCCAGAATAATCTTTAATTGAAGAGAATTCTCTAAATACTTCACCGAGGTTTGTTTCTAAAAGCTGCTTGTATGAAGCAATTTGTGCTTCCACAAGGTTTGGCATTTCAGTAAGTGGCTTTTTGAACTTACCGAAAAACTTTTTTTCGCGTATTGGCATGCAAAAATAAAATTATTCCTCTCTAATAATGAAATTCTTACTCATAAACGTAAAAAACAACCTCGTAAGGCGCTTCAAAAAGCGTATGGGGTTGTCTTATTGTTTGAGTGGCAAGAATCTGACAAACTTAGCCTAGTAATCAATCATCTCGTCCGTGACACAATCTTGCTGTGAGATTTACTGAGTATATAGGAATGGGAGGAGGTTGTCAAATATAAAAACCGCACCTTCCGGGTGCGGTTTTTTGATTTTGAACTGTGAGAATGTACGGGATCGATGCATGAGAATTACAACATAAAGCCATGATACTCATGCCATCCAAGTAAACGCGGGTTTATTACAGTATACTTATCACTATAAATTTCCTCACGACCTGAAAAGTTAGCAAAAGAACTATTTGGACAAAGCATATTTATGTAACAGTATGGTTTGAACGCTCCATCGAGATTATGCACACGAGGTCCTCGACAACCGTTAAAAACTTGATTCGATTTTTTAATTTCTAGTGCTCTCAATTTATACTCATTCAAAAGTACATCCTTCAAAACACAGAGCACATCATTTTTGGGATATTCTCCCCAATAATGCATTGTCCATACAGCAACGTCTTTTCCATAAATTATAGTGTTACCAAAACTATTTGGCGTTCCAGGTGGTGTAAACCAAATATCAACAACTTTCCAAAATCCTTCTTCAAAGACAATGACATTTGAGTTTGGTAACTCAGCAATTGTGGTAGGTTTAACATCACTTGCATAGCCCGCTACCATTGCTTTGTAGAAAACCGGCTCGATCTCAGCAGGCGTAAACATGATAGAACCTCCGTTAGGTTGAAGTGTTCTTAATCCCCTTTTTATCTATGCAGAATACTACTTATTTACAAGAGAAAGACAAGTCTAGTGTGTAGCAATATACGCTCTCGTAATCGGTCCGAAGTAGCCACTTGAAGGAGTAATTCCACTGGCTTTTTGGAATTGTTTAAGTTGGAATTGCGTTGCATAGCCAAAGACGGTCGTTTCATGCCCAATAGATCCTGGTCCATAGTTTGCAAGAATGTATCCATGAGTATTTAAATACTGTTGGAGTAATTTTACTTGAGAATTTGATGAACCGAGTTGTAAGTCTAACGTAAACAACCAAGCAGTTGGATTTGTTGGAGTTGTAGCTGTTGTTTGAGAACATGCAGCTCCTGTGAAGATATTAAAGAGTGCCCCTGCTGTACAACTTGTTGGTAGTGGTGTTGCAGGATTTGTAATAATAGCTTGTGGTCCATAACCTGGAAGATAACCACTGGTTTGACCTGCAATTACTTGCCCACCTGAATTACCTGCAGAAGGTGTTGCAATTGCAAGAGTTGTAAAAGTTAGATCACTTCCATATGCAGTCCCTACACTATTTGTGGCCTATACTCGATAGTGGTACAGAGTGTTTGGAATTAAGTTGAGTGTTGTGGTTGAGAAAGAACCAAGAT
>DASZBJ010000052.1 GCA_035944115.1 Candidatus Babeliales bacterium | reverse complement strand
CTCGAAGTCAGTGTGATTCTTCCGTGAAGTTATCTGATCAATAAAAATACAATTTACTTTACTTTACACTTTACTTTCTTTTCTTTTCTTTTTCTTTTCTCAGCTTTTGTTTCTGTTTATTTCTGTTTAAGCTTTGGTTTTGTTCGGTTCGGTTTTATTTTATTTTAATCTTTTGTTTGATTTTGTTTTATTAGTTTATTTTCGTTTTAAATTTTTATTTTTATTTTTATTTATTGTTTTTGTTTTAAGCTTTTTCTTGTTCGTTTTGTATTTTTGTTTTAAGTTTTAGCTTATTTGTTTTATTTTAGGTTTTGTTTTGTTTTGTTTTTGTTGTGTTTCATTTGTTTTATTTTTATTTATTTTTGTTTTGTTTTATTTTTAAATTTTCTATTTGTTTTATTTTGTTTGATTTCACTTTCACTTTCACTTACTTTCTTTCACAGACGAATGCCGCATGGCATTCGGAGAAAGTCTTCGTCCGTCACATAGGAAATATATATTATAGAATAGAATACTACTTGTAGTACTCATAGTCCATGGGTTGGCGGTAAGGTTACTAGAACATTGAGAGAAAGTGTAACGAAAGGGGTCTTTCGTTACACACTCCTCTTGTTCACTCTTGTTCTGAATGACAGAGAGAGGAACACTCTTTGTCATGAAGTGTACTGTACAATTTTTGAAATCTATCGCTTTTTGGATCTACCGCGAATAGATTTTTTTGAAGTGGAGGTAGAAGTTGTAGAAGTTGTAGAAGTTGTAGAAGTTGCTGCAAGTATTTCTGCATTTGCTATGCATGAGCCACAAATGAGGTGCGTTTCGCACATCATGCGACCGCATTCGCATTGTGCATGACCTGGGTTGCCACAGAATATCGCATGTTTTTCGCAATCATAACTCATCCAGTTTCGACAATCTAGACAACGTGATTGGCGTGTGTTGATTCTAAACCTGCATGTTTCTGTGGCTGGAGCTGAAGAGGTCGAAGTCGAAGATGAAGATGAAGATGAAGAAGGTGAAGATGATGAAGAAGAGCTTGACTCAGCTGTTTGCTTTTTTTCATCTGCAATTTTTGCAGCTCTTGCAGTTTTTCTAGCTTCTGCACCTCTTACATCTCTTGCAACGTCAGCTGCTTCAACTTCTACAGGTTCTTTACCTCTTTCAGCTTCTTCAGCAGCTAATCTTCTTTTTTCAGATGCGTACATGAACGCTACTACACTACCAGGCAGGTTCGGATGAAATGGATAGCTTTCTTGTGTAGCTTCTCCAGCCATCGCAGCCTTTGTAGCTTCAGCTTTTGCAGCTTTTGCAGCTTTTGCAGTTGCAGCTTTTTCATCTTCTGCAGCTTTTGCAGCTTTTGCAGCTGTAGCTTTGGCAGCTTTTTCAGCTTTCGCAATTGCAGCTTTTTCAGCCTTTTCAGCTTTTGCAGCCTTCGCAGCTGCAGCTTTTTCAGCTTTTGTAGCCTTTTTCACTGCTACAATGACTTGTTCTATCTGTTGCGTCGAGAGTGAACAACTCACTGAATGCAAAGATGAAGTGCTTTTCAATCTTGCAGAAGCACAAGAAGAACACAAAGGCCTAGAAGAGCAAGAAGGACAAGAAGCATGATCAAAGAAGCTTTCAAAAGAAGAAGAAGAAGAAGAACTTGCAAATGAAGATGAAGAAGAGCTTGAAGAATTTGAAGAAGAACTTGACGAAAGATTGGTTGTTGTTGTTGTTCCACCCGGCAGTATTGGAAGGGAGATGA
>DASZBJ010000051.1 GCA_035944115.1 Candidatus Babeliales bacterium | reverse complement strand
TAACTCTCTATAAAAAGATTTTTAATAAAATATCAAACAATTCTTACTTATCAGATTCGGGAGGGTGGGCGCAACCTTATTTTTTAGGAGAAAGTTCTGCATAGGAGGAGTTATGCTCAACTTTGCAACAGACCTACGCCTCTGGCATCTTCCCTCGCGCTATATACCAAATTCCTTCCATAAGCCTCCTTAAGGGCGCTTCTTGCCGCGTATGTATTCCTTTCTCGGTCCTTAAAAATTGATAAATTTGTTCCCAATCTTTACTCTTCTATGTAATACTGCATGGTGGTAGTTTCTTTTTGTTGTTTCACAAAGAAACTACCACTTTCTTTTAAATTTTTAAATTTTGTTCACAAGAACCTAGTACGTCATTTCACTAATTGTGATACCCTGAATGATTCTGTAAAGTTTAATTAAAATGTGTTACCTTTTCGTTGAAAAAAACAAAAAGAAGAGGTAACGCATGGAAAAGTATACCGTAAAGTTAACAAAGGAAGAACGGGAAAATTTATCTTCTATGACAAAAAGAGGAAAGCATGCTGCCTCCAAAATCCTGCATGCCCGAATTTTACTGGCAACTGATGAAGGTGATTATGCGGATGGCGAATCAATTAAAACAGATAAAGCGGTAGCAAAACTCCTTGATATTACAGGATTAACCGTACAAAGAGTTCGCAAGCGCCTTGTTGATGAAGGACTGGAAGCGGCTCTGTTACGTAAAAAACATACCCGAACGAGACCCAGAAAAATAACGGGCCAAGAAGAAGCACATTTAATTGCCATATGTTGTTCATCGCCTCCGGAAGGAAGAAGTCGTTGGACATTAAAACTTCTGTCGGATCGATTGGTTGCAATGGAAGTGGTCGAGAGCATTTCTCCTGCAACTGTATGTCGGGTATTAAAAAAAATGAATTAAAACCATGGCAAAAACGAGAATGGTGCATCCCCCCTGAATCTGATGCAGAATTTGTTTGTAAAATGGAAGACGTTTTAGACACCTACAAAAAGCCCTATGACGAAAAACGCCCCCTTGTTTGTATGGATGAGACAAACAAACAACTTACGAAAGAAATATGTTCTCCAATACCTGTAAAACCTGGAGAAACTGAGCGTTATGACACTGAATATGAAAGGAATGGAACCAGCAATATTTTTATGGCTTGCGAGCCGCTTACAGGCAAGCGGCACGTAAAGGTAACGGATCGTCGTACAAAAGTTGATTGGGCGCATTTTGTTAAAGAATTAACGGATGTACACTATCCAAATGTCGACAGAATTGTGTTGGTGATGGACAACTTGAATACACACACGGGGTCATCATTATATGAGGCATTTTCACCATCTGAAGCAAAAAGAATATTGGATAAATTAGAGATTCATTATACGCCCAAGCATGGAAGTTGGCTGAATATGGCAGAAATTGAGCTGAGTCACTTGAGTCGCCAGTGCTTAGATCGCAGAATCCCAGAGAAGGAAATTCTTATTTCCGAGATCAATGCATGGTGCAAAATGAGAAATGAAGAAAAGTCAGTTGTGAATTGGCAATTCACCACTGATGATGCACGCATTAAACTAAAAAGGCTTTATCCTGCTCTTCTTCCTGGGTATCAAAATCAATGATTTACTGTACTAGGTTCCATCCACTTTTGTCACCTAAGCCAAATAATGGTAGAAGCAAAGGCTAAAAAACCCATATAAGCGAGAGCCATCTTATCAAACCTTGAGAAGATTCGCCTAAAATGTTTTACCTTGGCAAAGAAACATTCTATCAAATGTCTTTCTTTATATAAGGAGTAATCGACCTCTCTTTGAATTTTTCGGTTTGAACGTGGAGGTATGACAGCCTTACAGTTTTGCGATATGATTTGGTTAATAAATTCATCACTGTCAAAAGCCTTATCTCCAAGGATATTAGCCCCTGTGATGCCTTGAATAAGTTTTGGAGCTTGTTTGATTTCACTGCTTTGTCCGGGCGTCAAAATAAACCTAATAGGCAACCCCAACGCATCAACAAGAGCGTGAATTTTTGTTGTAAATCCTCCCTTACTGCGACCTAAAGCTTGCTCTTCTTGAGAATCTTTTTGATAACCGCTTGCACATGCATGAGCTCGAATGACACTCCCATCAATTAAAAATGACTCTGCATCACAGTCTTTGGAAAAATGAAAAAGTATTTCATTCCAAATTTCTTTCTTAGCCCATGATATAAAACGCTTGTGTATGCTTTTGTAATTTCCATAATATTTTGGGAGTTCTATCCATTGGGCTCCTGTTCTCATTACAAAGGACACGGCTTCTAAGAATTTCCTTGTTTTTTCACGTTTTTTACAATAAACCCCTTTCAATTCTCTTACGTACATAAAAATCTTTTCAAAAGCCTCTTCGGTGATGTAATACTTTTCCATGGTAGCGTTCCTTTATTGCAATTGATTGAACGCTACCGTTTATACAATCCTTTTATTATTTTAGCAAAAGTGGATGGAGCCTAGTAAAAATGAGGGCATACCTAATAACGTGCACTTTTATCCAGGATGTCACGGTAAATATAGCTGATCTCCTACGAATTGATCACATAGGATGTAGGGATTTAGCCATTTTTTA
>DASZBJ010000050.1 GCA_035944115.1 Candidatus Babeliales bacterium | reverse complement strand
CCGTTGCTAATTTGCTTGCAAACGATGCACAGCAACCAAAAAGAATCGCGTTGGTCAAAAAACCAACAGGAACTTCAACAACTTGATGCATCTTATCGTGAGCAGGTGTTTTTTTCCACCAATTCACTGCCTTATTGGATTGCTTTGCCCAATTTTTTGCAATTCGCTCGCAATCTTGCTCATCAAATGTAGTGCTCATTACATCATCAAATGGCACATAGTTATATATCAAATCTGCAAAGTGTACCACAACAAGGCCCAATGCCATTACCACCTGATCTAGATGGCACACTATATGCGCAATATCAGTGCCCGTCTTTTTTATGCCTTTCCAGACTCCACTGCCAAGACCTCCTACTGCCGCAGCAGAATACTCCAAAAGAGATACGCCAAAATCAATCAATTTTGATGCGCCTACACAATCTCCCATCTCATTCACTTTGCGTGCATCAGCAAATGTTTCTAATGTTGCTGTGCGAGCCATAACATCAAACGGCGTTGCACGATCAACTTGGGGAAGCTGTGCTAAAAATTCTATGCCATCAAGCAGTTCACGAAACAGCTCATGCTGTAATGGATTACCGTATAACTCCTGATAATCTGTCGGGTCAAATCCATGATGTAATAAACAGTCTGCCGCCTCCGGAGAAACTGTATATTTTTGCTGTGCTAATTTTTTAGGATTTGCAACTGTTTCATTATATGCTTGCGCACGTTCGGGACGAGTCTCTTGCCATTCTAACGCTACAGCATCAAGGTCTGGCATCTGACTTGTAAAAATCTCTTGCATACATAAATGGCGTTGATGAGCATTATAGGCATGCAATTTCTGTGCCTGATTTTTTGCTTGTTCGTATTTTTTATGCAACGCAGCTGCTTGATTAGCAATACAATGATATGCTTTCGTCTCACATGCATGTACTTTTTTAAAACAGCACCCTGTACATGTTTTAAAATGCTTATCAATCTCAAGGACATAATCGTTATATAAAGCAAATGTCTGTAAAAACTTTCTAAATTCCTCATTATGATACTCTTTCCAACGATGCATCTGCGCATATTGATGTTGCACTAATTGTTCATGGGTAAAATATTCCCCACACTTTTCCAACAGATCGAGATAAAACTCCTCTTTATATTGAGATCTCTCAACGCCTTTCGCAAAGGCTTTTTCAAGTAACCCTCGCTTTTCAAACGATTGTTGAAAGTCCTTTGGTAGCTTCTGGTGCATCAGAGTAAACTTTATTTGTTTATTTTCTTTTTCAAGTGCTTGAGATCGATTATGGGCCCATGAACATTGTGCTTCAATACGGTCACGGTGTTGTGCATAAGCACCAAGCCTTTGACTCGCAGTTCCCATTTTATCTACTAGGGATGTTCCTGAAGAAGAAATATATGGTGCATCGACGCAGGGATGATGCGTGTTGTAATTAGCATGATGTGGCGTTCTTGGTGATGGATTAGCCTGTGTGCAAGGAGGCTCATGTGCATCCGATGCATGAGATGGGTTTGATGTAGGTTCGCAAGATGATGGCGGGAATAACCGTTTGCTGAAATCGGTCATGAGCTGCTTTTGTGTTTTCTCATTCATATGATCGCGTATTCGATTAGCACAATGCTTTGCTGCTGCATTTTTATATTCTTCAGTGCGATGAAGCTCATATTTCTTTGCAGCTTCTTCCATAGCATGCAATTCAGCAGCAAGTGTCTGTGCGAACTGCCCATCATCAGTGGTGAAACTATTAGAACACAGCGGGGAAATATGGAGAAATAACAAAACAAGAAAAACAGCGCGCTTGCTGACTCTCATGACCTCTTCCTTTTTTAGAATTGCTACATATTGGTTACTGTATATCAAGAAAGATCACAAGATCAAGAGAGAAAATAGGTATTACATTGTATCGAAAATAGAATGATTACATTGCACGTTAAAGCCTATAAAAAAGAGGCCACACGCGCAGCCTCACGATTATACTGGTAATAATTGCGAAAATTCATCACGTATGCCAAAAAATATCGTATCATCCCAGACGCATCAACCAGCATTAATCGAACTGATTATAAACGCCTCTGTCATCGCTTTTTCGTATTGGTCTGCCAGTATTTCTTTAACTTCAAGAATTTTTTGTTTTAACTCTAGGCCGTGTGAACCAAATTATCCTAGCCTACAAGAGTTCCTACAAAATATAAGAATCGGAGAAAGGCAATCCTGTGACTTATCAAACCTGTTTGTCGCGCCTTACCGGCGCATTTATTTCTGGATGGTTACGTTCGCCAAGGCTCTCTCACCATGACGGTTAGAGAAGG